>JAZNHI010000061.1:0-7351 GCA_045576895.1 Clostridia bacterium
TCCTTGTCTTCCTAAGACCGCTTTGGCCCTCCGACTTCCCGGGTAAATTGCCCGGGCGGCTGTTTCATGCCGAAAAAAGTCAGGTTTTACCGGCATTTCTACTCCCGGTAGAGTCGGATTTTCTATATTCTACCGGATGGAAAAAACCGGTAGGAGGGTAGAGTTCACGCGTAGATTGACTGCGGGCGCGAAATGCGCGTATAATCGGTCCAGACGAGCGGCGCACGGTTTTTCCGGCGCCGCGAACGTGTTTCTGAACGGAAAGGGACGCACCTTCGCATGGATAAACGCAAGGTCATTTATTACTCCGACGAGCTGCATGACGAGTTCTCGACGTTTCAGACGACGCCGCCGAAGGTCGACGCCTCGTATGATTACAAGCGCAAGTCGCCCGTCAAACGCTTCATGCGCTTTTTCCTCTACCGCATCGTGATGTACCCGGTCGTCGTCTTTTACGGGCGCGTGGTTTTCCGGCAGAGGATCGTCGGCAAGGAAAAGCTGAAGCCGTACAGGGGATCCGGATACTTCCTCTACGGCAACCACACCCAGCCGCTCGGCGACGCGCTCCTGCAGACGCGGCTGCCGTGGCCCGAAAGCACCTACGTGATCGTGCATCCGAACAACCTCGCGGTGCCGGTGCTGGGCAGGTGGACGCCGGCGCTCGGCGGGCTTCCGCTGCCGGACGGGATCCGGGCGTACCGGAATTTCCTCACGGCGATCAGAAACCGGATCGCGGAGGGGCATCCGGTCGTGATCTATCCGGAGGCGCACATCTGGCCGTATTATACGAAGATCCGCCCCTTCCCCGACACCTCGTTCGCGTATCCGGTCGAATGCGGCGTTCCGGCGTTCTGCTTCGTGAACACGTACCGGAAGAGCCGGATCCGCAAGCGTCCGAAAATGATCACCTACATCGACGGGCCGTTTTTCGCGCCGGAGGGCGTCGAGCCGAAGGCAAAGAAAAAAGCTCTGCGCGACGCGGTCTTTACGCGCATGACGGAGCTTGCCCGTCATTCGGACGCCGAGGTCATCCAATACGTCAGAAGAGAGGAAAACGATGGTTAACATCCTGTTTTGCGGCAACGCAGGCGTGTTCGACGGCATGCTGACCTGCGCGCTGTCGATCCTGAAGCGCACGGAATCGAAGGAGCCGTTCCGGTTCTTCGCGTTCACGATGGATCTTTCCGCGCTTCGCAGCGACTACGTCCCGCTGAACGAAACGCAGGCGGACGTCTTCCGCCGGGCGATCGGGCGCTTCAATCCCGAAAACACGCTCGAGGTTGTCGACGTGGGCGATCTGTACCGGACGCATTTTTCCGGCTGTCCGAATGAGGGCGCGTACTGCTCGCCCTACACGCTGATCCGGCTGTTTGCGGACCTTGTGCCGGAGATCCCCGACAAGCTTCTGTATCTGGACGCGGATATCATGTTCAACCGCGACGTGCATCTGCTGTACGACGTCGACGTTTCCGCCGTCGAGTACGCCGCGTGCCCGGATCATTACGGCAAGTACCTCATCCATCCGCGCTACATCAACGCGGGCGTGCTGCTGTTCAATATGAAGAAAGCGCGCGAAACGGAGCTGTTTGAAAAGGCGCGCGGATGGATCCGCAGAAAGAAGCTCGTCTTTGCCGATCAGAGCGCGCTGATCCGTTCCACGACAAAAAAGAAGGTGCTCCCGCAGCGCTTCAACGACCAGAAGTTCCTGCACCGGCACACCGTCGTGCGGCATTTTTCAAAGCGGCTGTTCTGGCTGCCCTATCCGCACACCGAGAACGTCAAGCAATGGCAGATCGACAAGGTGCATAAGACCTTTCGCTACCGGCAGTTTGACGATATTTACGAAGACTATCAGACCATCAAATCCGATTGTGAGGTGAACACCCGTGCATAAACCGATCATCCCGATCTTTTACGCCTGCGACCGCCGCTTTCTGAAATACTGCATCGTTTCGCTGCATTCCCTGATGCAAAACGCGTCGCCGGAGTACCGCTACCGCGTCTATATCCTGCACACCGACATCGACGAGACCGCGCAAAAGGAGCTGAAGCTTGCGCAGAAGCCGAACTTCAAGCTGATCTTCGAGGACGTTTCCGAATATCTGCATTCGATCGCGCATAAGCTCCCGCTGCGCGACTACTACTCCAAGACGACCTACTTCCGGCTGTTCATCGCGGATATGCATCCCGAATACCCGAAGGCGATCTACATCGACGCGGACACGATCGTACAGGGCGACATGAGCGAGCTGTTCCAGATCGATCTCGGCGACAACTACCTCGGCGCGTGCCACGAGCAGGCAATGGTGCAGGTCGAAGAGTACGGCGACTACGTTGAAAAATGCGTCGGCGTTTCGCGCTACAACTTCTTCAACGCCGGCCTGCTTCTCATCAACTGCGAGGCGTTCCGCTCGCACCTGCTGCTGTACCGGTTCATCAACGAGCTGCACGTATACGACTTCATCGTCACGCAGGACGAGGACTATCTGAATCTCGTCTGCAAGGATCGCGTGCTGTTCCTCGATCAGCGCTGGAACACCGAGACCTTCGGCGAGATCCCGTATCCCGTCGAGGAGGCGAAGGTGCTGCACTATATCATGTTCAACAAGCCGTGGCACTATCCGGAATGCCCGGGCGGCGAGATCTTCTTCCGCTATGCGGCGGAAACGCCGGTCTTCGGGTCGCTGCTCGAAGAGCTGAACGCGTACTCGCCCGCGGATCGGGAACGCGATCTGCGCGGGTATGAGAACCTTCTTGCGCTCGCCGTGCGCGAGGCGAACAACGAGGACAATTACCTGAACAAGCTGAACCGCGAACGCCGCTCGCAGGAGCGCGTCGCGATTGTCAGAAAGATCGTGGAATACGAGCGCGCGGGACGGTTCTCCGAGGACGTGGAGGCGGATCCGCCGAGCAAGCCCCTGCTGCCCGAGGACATCGACTATCTGCGCCGCAGCCGTCTCGAACGGCTCAAGACGAAGCTCGCGTTCGCGACCGCGCATAAGCTCGTCGCGCGGCTGATGGAGGACAAAAAGATGATCATCAAGGAGATGCGCGGTCTCGAGCACTTCAAAAACCTGGACAGCGGCGCAGTGATCACCTGCAACCACTTCAACGCGTTCGACAGCTTTGCGATCCAGCTCGTGTACGAAGCGGCGCAGCAGAAGGATCGCACGTTCTTCCGCGTGATCCGCGAAGGCAACTATACCTCCTTCCCCGGCTTCTACGGTTTTCTGATGCGGCACTGCAATACGCTGCCGCTCTCCAGCGACATCCGCACGATGAAAAAGTTCATCGAGGCGACGAACACGCTCCTCAGGGAGGGACATTTCGTGCTCATCTACCCCGAGCAGAGCATGTGGTGGAACTACCGCAAGCCGAAGCCTTTGAAGGACGGCGCGTTCACCTTTGCCGCGAAGAACAACGTGCCGGTGCTGCCGTGCTTTATCACGATGAAGGACACCGACATCATCGGCGAAGGCGGATTCTTCGTGCAGGAATACACGGTGCACGTCTCCGAGCCAATCTATCCCGATCCCTCCCTCAGCTATAAGAAGCAGGTCGAGGCGATGAAGGCGAAAAACTACGAGGTCTGGAAGGAGATCTACGAGCGCGAATACCAGATGCCGCTCGTCTACACGACCGGGCAGCCGTCGGAGACCGCCGAAAAAGCGCAGGCCGCCGTGCGCGCATAAGATGATCCGCAACACAAAAGCCGTCCGGATTCTCCCGGGCGGCTCATTTTTTCAGATCGTCACCGTTTTCGGACCGTTTCTTCCAGCGCGAGCAGCTTTTCATACACGCGGCGGCAGTTGTTCTGATCGTGATAGGCAAAGAAGCCTTCGATGCGCGCGCGGTATTTGTCCTTGAGCCGACAGCCGTTTTCCATGTACCCGATCAGCCGGTCGACGGTCGCGCCGCAGTCCGTTTCGACCTCGCCGAAGCCGTCGCGCTCGTAATCGAAATAGCCCGGCACGTACATGTGATCGCCGGAATAGAACTCCTCGCGGTCGAACTGCGCATAGACGACGGGCTTCAAAAGGTACGCAAAGTCGAACACGACCGAGGAATAGTCGGTCAGCACGAGATCGCTCTCCGCAAACACCTGCCGGTACGGCGTGTCCGCAGGCAGGAACACAACGTCTTCGTTCTTTGTGAACCGCCCCATGTGCGGCTGCAGCAGCGGATGCGGCAAAAACCGGATCGTATAGCCGGTGCGCTTCGCGGCGGCAAGCAGCCGTTCGTCGTTCAGCAGCGCGTTGAAAAAGCGGAAGAAACTGCCCTGCTCGAACCCGTCCCGCAGCAGGCGCACGCCGGTTTTCGGGTCCGACTGCGAGACCCACATGTGCCGCCACGTCGGCATGATCGTGATGCAGCGCTTCTCGTCGTGATACAGCCGGTCGAACCGCGGCAGCCCGGTGAGCCAGATCGCGTCGTCCGGATAGAAGTAGGCGCAGCTGCGGATCGAATCCGCCTCCGCCTTTGCCGACGTCACGAACGCCGCCGCGTTGCGGTTAAAGCGGTTCAGCCATTCGGACATATCGTCCTTGATCACGCCGTGCTGCAGAAAGATGAACCGGATGCGGCTCTGGATATCGCGGTACGCCCAGTCATAGCCGGAAAACTGTGTGATGACGTCGTCGTCCGCCTGCGAGGAGATGTTGAACGTGGACAGCAGAAACAGGATCTTGTGCCGGAAGGACTGCGCGTCGACCACGCGGCCGCACTGTTTGAGCGCGCGGAACGCGGAACACCGCTTTGACACCGCAAAGACGATCTTCACGTCCTTGATGTGCTGCGCGCAAAGGTACCGGAAGAACGCTTCGCCGTTGTCCCCCGCAACCTGATTGCGGTCGGACACGAGCCAGATCGGCTTCCTTTGGAACGGCTTCAGCACGGCGTACGCAAGCCTGCCGATCACGGCATGAAGCTCCTCCCGCCGTCTTGTCCGCAGCAGCTCCCAAAGCAGCCGCAGCTCCTGTCCGAAGCGCTTGCCGCGCGCGTTCGAAAAGACCAGAGCGCCGTCGCGCAGCTGCAGCATGCGATCCCCCGTCACCGCGTACGACTGGCGGTACCGATCGGTGATCGGGAAGAACCTGCCGAGCGTCAGCTGCCGCACGGGGATCATGCCCGCGTCCGTCTGCCGTCCGAACCGGATCGCAAGCGGCGTCTTCGCCGCGGGCAGCGGGATTCTGAAGACGTAGCCGAATTCGCCCGCGATCGGGATCTCCATCGAAAGAAGCTGCTTTCGCCGATCGGTCGGCGCGCTCGTATAGATCTCGCCGTTCGCCTCCGCAACGATCCGCGGCGGTTCGCGGTCGAAGCCGTACACCATCGGCGCGGCGCATTCGATCGTGACGAAGCCGTTTTCGACCGTGCAGAAATCGCAGGTCAGCGCTTCCCCGCCCGGATCGATCGGCTCGCCGTCGCCGAAGCGCACCATGCGTCCCGCTTCCGTCTGCACCGTCGTCGGCGGTTCGTCATGCTTCACGCCGAGCAGGAACGCCTTCTGACACGGCTCCAGCGAGGATTGCCGCAGCAGGATGTCGTCGTCGATCCTTGCGATCAGCGAGAACAGCAGCGCGCGGTATTCCTCCTTCTGCGCCGCGTCGAGCACGACGGAAGGGATCCTGCACTGCAGCACGCGCCACTGCAGATCGTACGCAACCGTGTTCTGCACGAACCGCGGAACCGTGCCGAACCGTGCCTCGCACAGATCGAGGATCGCCTTTGAAAAATGCGTGAGATACGGGATGTACCAGCCCGGATTGCTTAAGGAGCTCTGGATCGCGCTCGGCTGCCCGGTCGAGCGGCGGCGGTAAAGATGCTTTGCCTCCGAAACCACGCCGAGCGTGTTCTTTTCGATCAGAATAGTCTGCAGAAGCTTCGCATCCTCGGCATAGCAGAGATTCGTGTCGAACGACTTGCCGCGCAGCGCCTCCGCGCGGATGAACGCCGAGGTCACCGCAAGCTGCGGGTTGAACGGCTCTCGCACAAGATCGATCACGCGCGACCCGTTCCGGTACTTGTAATTCAGCGGATGCTCGTCCGTGCGCCCGTCGAAAAAGAGCATCGGCAGCGACACGACGTCCGTTTGCGGATGCGCCTCAAAGAAGGCGAACACGGCGGACAGCGCGTTTTCGGACAGGCAGACGTCCGCGTCCAGAAAACTTACATACTTGCCGCGCACATGCGCAAGCCCCGCGTTCCGCGCCGAAGAAACGCCGCCGTTTTCCTTGTGGATGACGACCACGTTGTCCGGATGCTTCGCCCGGTATGCGTCGCAGATCGCGGGGCTTTCGTCCTTCGATCCGTCGTCGCACAGGATCCACTGCACGCGGGAAAAGCCGAAATCCTGCTTTTGCAGGCTTTCGTATGTTTTCTGTATGAACGGCGCGGCGTTATAGACCGCCGTGACCACGGAAAAAGCAAACGGCTCCTTCAAAAAGACCTCCGGAAAACGGCATTCTCCAAGATGATTTCATTATAAACGGTCGCGCCGTCCCTGTCAATTTCCCGTAAAAAAAGGAAGCCGGGGAACCATCGTTTCCCGGCAGTCTGATGCAATTATGCTTTTGCTTTCTTCTTCCGACGGTTCTGTTTTCCGACGCTCCACATGCGGAAGCCGGTGGAAACCAGCAGCACGCCGACCGCCATCGAACCCGCGATCGCCGCCGTCGTCATGCCCTTGTCGTACGCCTCGGCGAGCATGCCGCGGCGGATGAAATCCATCGTGTAATAGATGCCGGAGCCCGGGATCAGCGGCACGAGCGCGCACATCAGATAGCTCGTCGCCGGGAACTTGCGGATGCGCGCCATGATCTCCGCGTAAAAGGACGACGCCGCCGCGCCGATGAGATACGCCACCGGTTCGCTGACCCCCAGCCGCATCGCAAGCACGCAGACCGGCCACGAGATGACGCTGCCGAGCAGCGCAAACGGAATGCCGCGTCCGTGCATGTTGAACATCAGCCCGAAGCCCAGCGTACCGATCACCCCCGCGATGCACTGGATCCACAGCGGATGGTCGATCGGCGTCATGCCCGCAACGATCTCCGGAAAGAAATACCGCGCGAGCGACACGCCCGAGCTGGTTCCGAACGCCAGCGCAACCGCAATGATCAGCACCTGCACGAGGCGGTTCAATCCCGACATGGTGTCGCCGTAGATGACGTCCCGGAGGCTGTTGGTGAACAGGAACCCCGGCACCAGCAGCATGATCGCGCCGATGACCGCGATGTCCGCGTTCTTGCAGAGCCCGATCGCCGTCAGCGCGTTTGCGAGGAACCCGAGGATGAAGCTGCAGACGAAGGACGTAAAGAACGCGTTCGTATGCAGCCTGCCCATGAATTTC
>JAZNHI010000062.1:0-3635 GCA_045576895.1 Clostridia bacterium
GGAAGAAAAATTTTTGAAAAACCTCTTGCTTTTTTATGAAAAGCGTGTATAATGTTTTCTGTTCGCGGGGCATTAGCACAGTTGGTAGCGCGCAACGTTCGCAATGTTGAGGTCAGGAGTTCGAATCTCCTATGCTCCACCACATGGGTTGCAATTTCGGTTGCAACCCCTTTTTTATCGAGAAAGGAGTTTTCTATGACCGATCATCTTTCTTATATCACCCTGCGCGAGCATCCCGCTCTTGAACAGACCGCCGCCGAATGGTTCCATCAGAAATGGGGCGTGCCGAAAGAGGCGTATCTCGAGTGCATGGACGCGTACCTTTCCGGCGAGACCGAATACGGCTGGTATCTTTGCCTCGACGGCGACAATATCGTCGGCGGGCTCGGCGTGATTGAAAACGATTTTCACGACCGACCCGACCTTGCCCCGAACGTCTGCGCGGTCTATACGGACGAAGCGTACCGTAAACGCGGCATCGCAGGCGCGCTCCTCAACATGGCGGTCGAGGATCTGCGCGCGCACGGCGTCTCCCCCGTCTATCTCGTCACCGACCACACCGGCTTCTACGAACGCTACGGCTGGGAATTTCTCTGCATGGTGCAGGGCGACGGCGAACCGGATCCGACCAGAATGTATATTCACAAATAATGCGGCGCAGCCGCAATTCCCCTACATACCAATACAGCGCCGCAGCACGCGACGCTGTTCTCTTATACAAGCAGTTTCAGATACAGAACGACGTCCCGATCGCGTTTGTTCCGGTACACGTACCCGTCGGTTTCAAAGCCGAACGCTTCATGCAGGCGGATGCTTGCCGCGTTGTCCGTCCGCACCTGATCGAGGACGGCGCGAAATCCCGCTTGCTTTGCTGCTTCAAGCAGAAGCGGCATTGCATTCGATGCGATCCTTTTCCCTCGCTCCTCCGTGAATATCTCGATTCCGAGCGACGCGACGCTTTTACTGCATTCTTTTTTGGACGCGCAGCCGGCGATCCGTCCGTCCTCCGTGACGGCAAATATCTCAAAACGCCGTCCTTCAAAGACGCCCGAATTCCAGTCCGCGATCATGCGTTCGATCTCGTCGACCGACATGTCCGGGTATTGATGCTGCCGGATCGTTTGTGCGTCCGCAGGGACAAAGCGCCGCAAAGCCGTCATTTTCCAAATCTCCGTTCTTTCCGATACATACAGTTTACCGTATTGCCGCAAAAAAAGAAAGAGCGCATTTTGCGTTCTTTCTTCGATGTTAGTTGCTTATGCTTCGGCCTGCTCGGCGTAGACGCTGACCGTCTTCTTGCCTGCGTGGCGAACTTCGAAGCGGACGATACCGTCGATCTTCGCGAACAGCGTATCATCCTTGCCGATGCCGACGTTGGTGCCGGGATGGAAGTGCGTGCCGCGCTGACGAACAAGAATGTTGCCTGCGAGGACGAACTGACCGTCCGCACGCTTCGGTCCGAGACGCTTCGATTCGCTGTCTCTGCCGTTACGGGAAGAACCGACGCCCTTTTTATGTGCAAAAAGCTGCAGATTCATCTGAAACATGATCTAAACCTCCTTGTTCCGAAATTTGAGGGTTCTGGGATACGATTGCTGAATGCTCCGTAAGCCTGCGATCATCGTATTCAGTACGATGCCCGCCCTTTGGATTGCATCCGCGTTCGCATCCTTACTGAGGATGCAGACCGTTTCGCCTTCTTCGATCGAAACGCCTGCGGAAATGTGACATACCTCCGTGATCCCGAGGATCGCCGTCTGCACGATGGCGGAAACCGCCGCGCACACAAGGTCTTCCCCGTACTCACCCATATTCGCATGACCCGAAACTCTGAATCCCACGGGATTGCCGTTTTCGCGGGTCACGGTCACGGTGATCATGGATCAGCCGATCGCGGTGATCTCAACCTTGGTGAAAGGCTGACGATGGCCGCGCTTCTTGCGGATGTTCTTCTTGGGCTTATACTTGAAGACGATAACCTTCTTGCCCTTGCCGTGCTCGAGAACCTTTGCGGTTGCCTTGACGCCGTCCACGACGGGCTTGCCGACCGTGACGGTTTCACCGTCCGCGACGAGCAGAACATCCATGGTGACTTCGGTACCGACCTCTGCGTCGAGCTTCTCAACGAGAACTTCGTCGCCGACCTGGACCTTATACTGTTTACCACCGGTCTGAATGATTGCGTACATTGCTTTGTGCTTCCTCCTTCTTCCCAGACTCGCTCAAATACGGAGGCGCTGTTAGGCGCACTTAAATACCGCTCCGAAGCGGCTCACCAAATGAATATAACACAGAAAAAAGCCGTTGTCAACGACTTTTTTCAAGAAATATGGGGATTTTTTCGGTCCGAACGTGTCATAATGCTTAACGTATCAGCGGCGCGCAAAAAGAACTGTCTCCTCGTATGTCTTTACTCCCCTTGATACACTCGGATCTTAAAACTATCATCAGGTTTATTGGGATTGAGATAATAAATATATACTGTGTATTCACCCGGTGTGGTATAATCTACATTAGAATCATCCCAATACAATGCATCGACGTCATTGACACTCGTTTCAAATTTTGAAAAGGGTAAAAAGGTTCCAATGCTATGATCTTTTCTTCTGCCGTTTTGTTGCACCACTGCTATTTGAATACCTGTTAAATCGATATCCCCTTCATATCCCGCAGGGTATTCTGTTTTCAAGGGCGGACATGTTATTTCGCATTTGTATACTTGCGTATCCATATCACAGGCAAGTACGCTTGAGGCGAGAAAGATCATACAAGCCATGAACAACAATGCTTTTTTCAACATGGTAACAACTCCTTTCAAAAACATGAACATATCAAGGGAATGTGTCGTTAAGGATGAAAAACTTTTCATTCCTGTTACGCACAAAAATCATATCATTCTTTCCAAAGACTGTCAAGGAAGCCGGTTTCCTTAGCACTTTGTCCCATCAATCATACGATAGGAACGGGCAGCTGATAGCCGCCCCTACGTTTCGATGATGGTTCAATGCAACACCGTGCACAGACGCTTCGCTTCCGCGACCTTCTTGTCCGGCAGCGGACGAACGGTGTACTTTTCGGGATGCAGATTCTCGTTCGCGCGGACGTAGAACGAAACGTTCTCGACCTCCGGGAACAGCGTGCCGTTCTTCTTGAACAGACCTTCCATCGCCGCCTTGACATCCGGATGGACTTCGATGTACATGCGGCGGATGTTCGAGCTCTTCAGGATCTGCAGCGCCTGCTTGCGCAGCTTGTTGAACACGGTATGCGGCGCAAGAACCTTGCCCTCGCCCTCGCAGCACGGGCACGTCACTTTCAACGTGTCGCCGATGCTTCTGCCGGTCTTTTTGCGGGTCAGTTCCACAAGTCCGAGCCGCGTGAACCCGAACACGTGCGAGCGCGTGTGATCGTCGTGCATCGCGTTTTTCAGCGTCTGCAGTACAAGCTGGCGGTTCGACTCCTTCTCCATGTCGATGAAGTCGATGATGACGATCCCGCCGATGTCGCGAAGACGAAGCTGCAGGGCGATCTCCGTCGCCGCCTCGCAGTTTGTCGCGGTGATCGTCTTTTCGAGGTTGTCCTTGCCGACGTACTTGCCGGTGTTGACGTCGATGACGGTCAGCGCTTCCGCGCGG
>JAZNHI010000063.1:0-10407 GCA_045576895.1 Clostridia bacterium
TATGAATATCGGAGCAAAAATCAGAGAACTCAGAAAAGAAAAGAAGGTCACGCAGGAGGAGCTTGCGGAATACCTGCACATTTCCTCTCAGGCGGTCAGCAAATGGGAAACGGGGGCTTCGAGTCCCGACATCGACATGCTTCCGAAGCTTGCGATCTACTTCGGCACGTCCCTCGACAATCTTCTGGATTTCGACCAGAGCAAGCTCGACGCGGCGATCAAACAGATCCTGATCGAGAGCGGACGCGGTGGAAACGACCCCGCAAGATCGGAAGCATATCTTCGGAAGGCGCTCGAAAAATACCCGAACAACGATCCGCTTCTGACCTGTATTCTGGAGGATATGGAGCAGCAGAACGGCGACGGCAGCCGCAGCGCGGAAATCATCGAGATTGGAGAGCGCGTGCTGAGCTGCACGAAGGACGACGCAAACCGGATCGACGTGTATCGGGCGATGTCGGAAACGTATCATCGAATGGGCGAGCAGGCAATGGCGGAGCTGTACCTTGAAAAGATCCCCGGCGTGCACTTTATGTACTACGAGATCGCGGCGGCGATCAAATCCGGCGAGGAGCGCATCAAAAATATCGAAAGCGCGGAGGATCTCTGCATCGACAAGCTCATCTGCATGCTGTGGATGCGCCGTCTGGAGGCGAAGGATGCGAAGGAGACCGCCGCGATCGACGAACAGGCGCGCGCGCTGTTCGACTGCTTCAAGCGTTTCCCGCCGTATCGGAAGATCACGGAGATCATGGAAGAATACTGGAACAACGGCAATCTCATGGATATCTATTGAGCACAGGCAGCAAAAAGGCGGTTCATTGCGAACCGCCTTTTTTGTTACAGAATTGAAAACGCCTTGAAGCTGTTTTCGTACAGCGTTTCGGAAAGCGTTTCGGGTTCGACGCCCCGCAGCTCCGAAAGCTTTTGAAGCGTCAGGACCATGCGCGTGGGATCGTTGCGCTTGCCGCGGAACGGCACCGGCGTCATATAGGGACAGTCGGTTTCGATCAGCAGCCGGTCCGGCGGCAGCTTCGACGCGATCTCCCACTGATGCACCGCGTTTTTGAACGTCAACGCGCCGCCGAACGCAATAAAGAGTCCGAGGTCGATGCACTCCTTGGCAATCTCATAGCTTGCCGAAAAGCAGTGCATGACGCCCGAAAGGCTCCCGCGGTAGTGCCGCAGAAGGTCCATCGTGTCGCCGTGCGCCTCGCGGTCGTGAATGATGACGGGGCGATGCAGCTCCGCCGCCAGCGCAAGCTGCGCGTCGAAGCAGGTTCGCTGCACCTCGCGCGGGGAGAAATCGTAATGATAGTCGAGCCCGATCTCGCCGATCGCCTGCATCCGTTCGTGCGTCAGCGCGGCTTTGATGTGATCGAGCGTTTCGGGACGGAACTCGTCCGCCGAATGCGGATGCACGCCCGCGCTGCCGAAAAAGTACGGCACGCGCGCGACAAGCCCGACGACCCGGTCGATCCCCGCCTCGTCGCAGCAGGCTTCCATGACATGCGCGATCCCGGCTTCGGGAAGCGCGGCGATCAGTTCCTCGCGATCCGCGTCGAACTGCTCGTCGAGGAGATGCGCATGGGTATCGAAGAGCCGCATCAGCGCACCACCCAGCCCGGTTTGAGCGCCGCTGCGGGGGTCACGAACGCAAGCTCCTTATCCTCCGGATCGGACGCGCAGAGGATCATGCCGTGGCTTTCGACGCCGCAGAGCGTGACGGGCTTGAGGTTCGCGACGACCACGACCGTCTTGCCCACAAGGTCCTCCGGCTTGTACCAGTTCTTGATGCCGGACACGACCGTGCGCTGCTCGCTGCCGATGTCGACCGTCAGCTTCAGAAGCTTCTTCGAGCGCTTGACCTCTTCGCAGGCAACGACCTTTCCGAGACGGAGATCCATCTTCGCAAAGTCGTCGTATGTGATCTCATCCTTGATCGCGGGAAGTTCCGGCGCTTCGGGCGTTTCGGGCTTCTTCTGCTTTGCCATCAGCACTTCGACCTTCTCCATCACGACCTTCGGATCGAGTCGCGCAAACAGGATCTCCGGCTTTTCCGCGACCTTGCTGCCGGTCTCCGGATAGACGCCGAAGGTCTGCAGCGAGTCGATCGCACGCGGTTCGGTACCGATCTCCCGGAGGATCTTTTCCGCAGTCGCGGGCAGAAACGGCGCGAGGAGGTTTGCGCCGATCGAAATGCTTTCGATCAGGTTATAGAGTACTTCACTGAGGCGATCCGCCTTTTCCGGGTCCTTGCTGAGCACCCACGGCGCGGTCTCGTCGATGTATTTATTCGAGCGGCGGAAGATGTTGAAGATCTCCTCGAGCGCGTCGGCGATCCGAAGATCGTCCATCGCCTTTTTCACCCGCGGCAGCGCGAACGTCACGACCTTCTTGAGATCGTCGTCGACCGACTCCGCAGCGTCGGTACGCCGGACGCTGCCTTCGAAATACTTGTTGCTCATCGCGACCGTGCGGTTCACGAGGTTTCCGAGCGTGTTCGCAAGGTCCGCGTTCAGCCGCTCGATCAGGTTGTCCCACGTGATCGACCCGTCGTTGTCGAACGGCATCTCCTTGAGCACGTAATAGCGCACCGCGTCCACGCCGAACAGCTCACAAAGATCGTCGGCGTACATGACGTTGCCCTTGGACTTAGACATCTTGTCGCCCTGCTGCAGAAGCCACGGATGCCCGAAGACGGTCTTCGGCAGCGGCAGATCCAGCGACATCAGGAAGATCGGCCAGTAGATCGTGTGGAAGCGGATGATATCCTTTCCGATCACGTGCAGGTCGGCGGGCCAGAGCGACTTAAACAGCTCCGTGGATTCGCCGCCGCATTCGTAGCCGATGCAGGTGATGTAGTTTGCGAGCGCGTCGAGCCAGACGTAGACGACGTGCTTCGGATCGAAGTCGACCGGGATGCCCCACTTGAACGATGTGCGGGATACGCAGAGATCCTGAAGACCCGGCAGCAGGAAGTTGTTCATCATCTCGTTCTTGCGCGAAACGGGCTTGATGAAATCGGGGTGCGTGTTGATGTAGTCGATCAGGCGGTCGGCATACTTGCTCATCTTGAAGAAGTACGCTTCCTCTTTCGCGGGCTGCACCTCTCTGCCGCAGTCGGGGCACTTGCCGTCCACAAGCTGCGAGGGCGTGAAGAACGATTCGCAGGGCACGCAGTACATGCCTTCGTAATAGCCCTTATAGATATCGCCCTTGTCGTACATATACTTGAAGATCTTCTGGACAGCTTTGACGTGGTCTTCGTCCGTCGTGCGGATAAAGCGGTCGTAGCTCGTGCCGACCAGATCCCACAGGCGCCTGATCTCGCCCGCGACCCGATCGACGTATTCCTGCGGCGTGACGCCCGCCGCCTTTGCCTTGTCCTCGATCTTCTGACCGTGCTCGTCCGTGCCGGTCTGCAGATACACGTCGTAGCCCTCATAGCGCTTCCATCGCGCGATGGAATCCGCGAGGATCGCCTCGTAGGTGTTGCCGATGTGCGGTTTGCCGGACGCGTACGCGATCGCGGTTGTCATGTAAAACTTTTTTCTCATAGTCATTCCCTCTCCTTGTTCCTGTCAGTATAAGAAGCATTCGCCGTTTTGTCAATCGTAAATATCCACGGACTTAAGCCGCCCGCCGCCGTGCGCCGTTTTTCGCGAAGCATAAGCTGCGGATTTTCCCGGATCAGCCGTTCCAGAAGCTTTCCGTCCGCGGTATAGAGCACCGCGACGCCCTGTTCGTTCAGATAATACGGCAGCCGCCGCAAAAACCGCGCGTACAGCGTTTCGTTCTCGCGGTGCGAGCCCACGCGCGTGCCGAACGGCAGGTTTGAAATCACGAGGTCCGCGCCGCTCTTGGCTTCAAAGCGCTGAATGTCGCGGCAGACAAACCGCGCGCGGCTGTTCCCCGCCTTTGCGTTTTCCCGCGCGATCGCGATCGCGGAGCCGCTCTTGTCGACGCCCAGAAGCGAACGGCAGTTTGCCTGCGCTTCGGCGGCAAACAGCAGCGAACCGGATCCGCAGAACGGATCGAACACGGCGGGACGCTCGCGCTTCACAAGCGACAGCGCCCGGCGGGTCAGCGCATAGCCGAGCGCCGGATGGATCGACGCGGGCAGCGTGCCCTTTCGCCACGGGTACCGCCCGTCACGGACGTTCCAAAGCTTCCACCAGAGATCGCACCGGTCGTTCCGGGAGTCGATTCTCAATTCGCAGTCGTATGCCGACGGGTTGTTGCGCCCGTCCAGAAGCCCCTTGAGCTTTTCGATGAACCCGCTGCGATCCTTTAAGTATCCGCGGATCTCGATGCGATAATACGTGCCGATGCAGGTTTTTGCCGCCGCGGCGATCGCCTTCGGCTCCATCGGCACGTCAGATGCGATCGGCAGCAGCGCCTCCGTCATGCAGTTTGCGCGATAGACCCGCGCGATATCGGACGTATGAAGCCGCACCGCGTCGCCCTGCACCGTGCCCGAAAACCCGAGCGCGGAAAGCTCGTCATATAGCTCCGCCGCAAAGCCGTGCGGCGCGAAGCACAGGATCTCGCGCGGGGCGGAAAGCGTCTCGAGCGTGCTTTCCGGCGCCGTTTCGAACCGCTGCATGGCTTTTTCGTAGGCGATTGTGATCTCGGCGATATGCTTGTCCGTCTCCGGCGATTCGGAGACCGGCACGCGATACGCTTCCAGCGCGTCGCGCGCGTTCAGCCTGCCCAGCGCCAGGATGAGGCTCGGCACCGTAAAGAGCGTCGTTTCCGTTTCGAGCGCGTGCGAAAGGATCGGCACGTCCGCTTCGTTTTCGAGCGCGCCGATTAGCCGGTACACGTTCTTGCGCACCTTGGGCTGTTCGCTTCCCGCAAGCGCGGAAAGGATCGCGCGATCGGAAAGGCACGCCTCGATCTCCGCCCTGCCCTGCTTCGTTTTTGCGATCGCGCAGAGCGCGGACAGCGCTTCCGCTGCGGTGTCGCCGTTCAGTTGTGTGATGAGCTCGAAAACCGTCATGCGTTTGCCGCTTCGCGGATCAGCCGCAGGATCATGTCGGTGCCGTCGACGCCTTCGGCGTTCTGCATGGTTTCGAGATATGTTTCACGCGCATCGTACAGCGCGTTGACCTCCCGCAAAACGGATTCCGCATTGACTTCATCCGCAAGGAGGACGCGGGCATAGCCGCGCTTTTTGAAGTATTCGGCGTTCAGCTCCTGGTCGCCGCGCGTGGAAGCGCCGGACAGCGGCAGCAGCAGCATCGGTTTTTTGAGCGCCAGAAGCTCGAACACGGCGTTCGCGCCCGCGCGGGACACGACGACGTCCGCAAGCGCAAAGAGGTCCGCCATCTCGTCGCTGACATAGTCGTACTGCACGTAGCCGGGCATGTTAACGGATTCGTCCACCTTGCCTTTGCCGCAAAGATGCACGACGTCGAACGTTTTGAGGAGCTCCGGAAGCGCTTCGCGCACGGCGACGTTGACCGAAAGCGCGCCGAGGCTGCCGCCGGTGACGAGCAGCACGGGCTTTTCTCCGGATAGACCGGTGAACGCAAGCGCATGACTGCGCGAGCCGCGGTAAAGCTCGGGACGGATCGGCGTGCCGGTGTGCACGCCCTTGCCGCCCTTCACAAACGGAACGGTGTCCGCGAACGTCACCAGCACCTTATCCGCAAAATGCGCATCGATCCGGTTCGCAAGGCCGGGCGTGTAGTCCGATTCGTGCGTCAGCACGGGGCAGATCCCCTTCGCCGCCGCCACGACCGGCACGGAAACGTAGCCGCCCTTCGAAAACAGCACGGCGGGTCTGAGTTCCTTCAGGATCCGTTTTGCCTGCCGATACCCCTTCTGCACATGAAACGGCATCGAAAGCGTCTTGAGACTTGCGTAACGGCGAAGCTTGCCGGAGTCGATCTCGTGATAGGTCACGTCCTCCACCGGCTTTAATAGGTCCTTTTCCATGCCGGACGTGCCGATATAGTGGATATCCCATTCGGCGCGGTCGAGTTTTTCGATCAGCGCAAGGTTCGGCGTCACATGCCCTGCCGTGCCGCCGCCCGTAAATACGATCGTTTTCTTCATCGTGTTTTCCCCCTCGGTTCTATCCTATGCGCGCGTTTGCGCGTCGAATCATTCGTTCGCGGTCGAGATGAGCGCCAGATTCGTCTGCCCCGGCTTGGTCAGATCGTCGTCCTTCAAAAGCACGCGGCCGATCATGAACTTCATCATGGAGTATTCATCCGGCAGATTGTTCATGTCGAGCTCGAGCATGACCAGCACCAGACGCTCCTCATCCGCCTTGAGATCGGTCCCGTCCTTCTTCGCCTGCCGGAAGCCGATGAACCACGCAAGTTCCTTCTCCTTCTCTTTGCCGACCTCGGCGGTTCCCGTCTTGCCGGCGATCACATATGTGCGCCGTATGCCCAGATAGCGCGCCGTGCCGCCGTGATCCTCCGGCAGTGCGCAGACGCCGATCATCATCTGCTCGATCTTGTTCGCGTTGCTCTCGGAACAGATCGTTTTCCACACGTCGCCGCTCTTGTGGTGATACGTTTCCGTATAGTCCTGTCCCTCCGCCTGCCAGATCGATTCGACCACGTACGGAACCGGCGCCTTGCCGCCGTTGTGGAACGCTGCGATATAGCTCGCCATCTGCAGCGGCGTGACCAGCAGCTCGCCCTGTCCGTATCCGCTCATTGCAAGCAGGCTGTAGGTCTCGGTGCTGCCCTCGTTCTTGACCTGCGACTGCTGCGTCGGCAGATCGAACGGAACCTTCTCGCCCATGCCGATGAACTTCAGGTATTCCTTGAAGCGGTCCCAGCCGAGCCGCAGCGCGCACCAAGCGAAATAGATATTGTCGGAGTCGATGATGCTCGATTCCATGTTCATCGGCGTATGCCGACGCGTGGAACCGGTACGCGTGATCTCCTCGATGCCGGTGTAGGCGTATTCGCCGCGCTGCACGTACCACACGTCCTTGTAGCCGGACATGGTCTTGTATTTCTGGTTCACGATCTTCTCGGTGTCCGGGAAGGTCGTTTCGGTCGTGACGATGCCGGATTCCAGAGAGCCCGCGCCGGTGAATGGTTTGAACGTCGATCCGGGCGCATAGAGACCCTGGATCGCGCGATTCAACATCGGGGTTTTCGGGTCTTTGCTGAGCTCTTCGAACACCTCGGTGCCGACTGTGCCTCGGCTGAACGCCTCGACGTCGTAATCGGGGAAGGAGTACATCGCCTGGATCGCGCCGGTCTTCGGGTTCATCACGATGACCGTGCCGGACATGTTCTCGTCGTAGACGACGGTCTTCACGACCTCCTCCACGCGCTGCTGCATCTTGATGTCGAGCGTCAGATGCAGGTCCTGTCCGTCCTTTGCCGGGTTGTTGTACAGCGTCTGGCGGTTGGAGCCGTCCAGACCCTGGATGTACGCGTAGCCGCCCTTCTCGCCGCGCAGAATGCGTTCGTACTGCTGCTCGAGTCCGACATATCCCATCCAGCTGTCCTTCTCGTATGCGTCGAGGTCCTCCTCGGTGAAGGTGATCGCGCCGATGTCCTCTTTCTTTGTGTCGCCGCTCTCCTGTGTTTTGGTTTCCGTTTCTTCCTCGGCGTCAAGCGGCTTCCCGGCGTCGCGCAGCTTGCGGAGCTTTTCGAGCTCCTTCCACGTCGCCTTCCACATGACCGCCGCAAAGCCCAGAAGGTGGGATGCGCTGCGGCCGTACGGGTATGCGCGGAAGCGCGTGGAGGTCATGGCGCCGTTTCTGTCGATACCGATGCCCTTGATCGAAAGCAGCCGTTCCTCAAGCGCTTCGTCCACCTGATCCGGATAGAGCTTTGCGACGACTGCGGAGGAGTTGTTGCTGTTGATCGCCTTTTTGACCAGGTCCTCGTATTCGTCCTGCGGCGTGCCGGAAGGCTTCAGGATCGGGATCGCAAGGATCTGCTTGATGACATCTTCCTTTTCTTCCTTCGGGATCTGATTCGGAACGCAGAACACCGTGACCGGCGAAAGGTTCTTGACCAGAAGCTCGCCCTCGGCGTCGAAGATCTCGCCGCGCTTCGGATAGTTGATACCGACCAGCAGCTTGTCGCCCCACTGCATCGTCGGGAAGATCAGCGCCGGCGTCCACTGGATGCCCCAGCGTCCGCCCTCGTAGATCGCGCTGATCGTATAGTCGTTGGTCATCTCGCCGAGCGAGGTCATGTACGTCATCTGAAAATCGACCGTGCTCGTGATCGACGCATCCGAAACGGTGCGCACAAGATAGCTGATCTCCGTAAGCCCGACGGCATCAAAGATCTGCTGATACTTTTCGGCGAACTCCTTTGCGGTGATCATCGGATCGCCCGCTTTCGTGTTGGTGCCGGTCGTGTTCTTGACGGAGTCGGACAGAAGATCGAACGCCGCGCCGTAGCTGCCGTTCGCGATATCCTCAATAAACTCCAGACACACGTCGCTGCCGTTTCCGTGTACGGCAGTACAGCCGAGCGGCAGCACGACGCCGAGCAGCATGCAAAGAATGAGTATATATACAATGCCTCGTTTCACGATATCAGATCTCCGGATCGTAAGATTTTGATTCATACGGACCGCGTGTCGACACTGTGACGCGCGGGGTTATAAACTTCCGTTTATCATTATAACAGATGAATTGCAATTTGTGTGGTTTTTTTGCGATCGTTTTCAAAAAAGACGCAGTTTCTACGTATTTTCCGCATAGGATGCACCATGAATGTCGTGATTTTGCTGTTTCTGACGGTCGGAATCGTCGTGTCGATCCTCTCCGGACGCGCCGACGGCGTGCTGACCGCGCTGCAGAGCGGCGCCGCCGACGCGGTTTCGAACGCGCTGCGGCTTGCCGGCGCGTATCTTTTGTGGATGGGCCTACTGAACATTGCAAAGGAGGCGGGACTTGTGCGCGCGCTTTCGCGTCTGCTCTCCCCCGCGCTTCGTCTGCTGTTTCCGGACGCGGGAAACGCGAAGGAGGCGATCTCCCTGAACCTTGCCGCGAACATGCTCGGCATGGGCAACGCCGCCACGCCCTACGGGCTTTCCGCCATGCGGCTGATGAACGAGCGCAATCCGCACCCCGGCGTCGCCGTGAACGGCATGTGCGTGCTGCTTGCCGTCAACGCCTCGTGTCTCGAGCTGTTTCCCGCAACGCTCATCGGGCTTCGCGCGGGCTTCGGCTCGGCGCGTCCCGCCGCGATCGTGCTGCCGACGCTCTTATCCTCCCTTGCGGCGACGGTCGTTGCCGTCGTGCTCTGCCTTGTCTGCATCCGCCCATGCCGGTCGCGATCCTGATCCTTCTTCTGCTGCTTTACGCCGCCGCGCGCCGCGTCAACGTGTTCCGCGCATTCTGCGACGGCGCGGCGCAGGCGCCTCCGCTGCTCGGCTCCGTCCTGCCGACGCTTGCGCTCTTTTCGGCGGCAATGACGCTGTTCCGGGAAAGCGGCGCGTTCGACGCGCTGGCGTCGTTCCTTTCCCCCGCGCTCGATCTGCTCGGCGTCGACGCAAGGCTTGTGCCGCTGCTGCTCGTCCGTCCGTTCTCCGGCAGCGGCGCGATCGCCGCGCTCTCGGACGTGTTCGCCGCGTACGGTCCTGACTCCGACGTAGGACTGACCGCAAGCGTGCTTTTAGGCTCCTCCGAAACGATCTTCTATACGCTCGCGCTGTACTTCGGCAGCGTCGGGATCAAAAAGACGCGCTTTACCGTGCCGGTGGCGCTTGCCGCCATGCTGACGTCCGTCGTGACCGGGCTTCTGTTCTCCTCGCTCTTTTTCGGGCATTGACGCGCTTCATGACGAAGTCAATTCATTGATCCGCGAAAAGCGTTCCGCTTTTCTGCGTGTCCACCTCATCCACCGCAAGCGGAACTCCACTCCGCTTCGCTTCGTTACGGCGGTGCCGTTGCACGCTCTCCGCGCATCGCCATGTCCCCCTTCCCCATATCAAGGGGAAGGCTTTTGGGTGCACACAGTCGGTGGCTTCTCCCCCTTCAGGGTGGAGAAGCTCCGCGAAGCGGTGATGAGGGGGTGTGCCGCAAGCGCAATTCACGGCGAAGCCAATTCATGCCCGCAGCGCAATTCATAAGCAGCGTGCGTTCTTCATCATGCAGTCGACCGGCGCGTTGTAGATGCACGCCATCAGATACCGCTCGCCGTTCGTGATCTCGCCCGAAAGCGCGTCGATCTGTTTTTCCACGTAGTCGATGTGGTCGATCGTGAGCATCATCAGCCGCTTCCGGATCAGCGCGTTCGGAATGTGCATGCCGTTGACCGAAAGGGATTTCAGGTCGTACATGGTTCCGATCGCCTGCTTCACGCTCTGCGCAAAGACCTGATCGAAAAAGGAATCGAGATACAGGGGCGCTAAGATCGCGTCAAGTCCCGTCATGTCCTCGCGCGCGTTATGACAGACTGA
>JAZNHI010000064.1:0-11954 GCA_045576895.1 Clostridia bacterium
CGATTGCAGCGGCATATCCGTCAAGCCCCTGCGCGGAGAAGCCCCTGAATGCGGCTTCAAACGCCGGCACGGTTACGGGGGAGCCGTCGACGGTTTCGCGGGTGCGGCGCGTATATGCCGCGGTCTCGTCGATCAGCGTGGAGCCGAGATCAAAGAACAGCCATTCCGGATTCTGCACGGCTTTGCACCTCCGTTTATTCAAACCGGATCTGACTGACCGGCCTAATCCAGTTTCCCTTGCGATAGTAGATGAAATAGATCGTGTTTTTCGCGATATCGTCGCAGATCTGCATGATGATGAAGGTCGTGACGAACGGAAGCTTAAAGACAAGTCCGAGCAGCGCGGCGATCGGGATCACGACAAGATACTGCACGGCAAGGTCGCCGAAGAAGCCGATGCGCGTATCGCCGCCGGCACGGAAGATGCCGACGACCTCAATGTACGGGATGTTGCGCACACCGATTTCAAACGCGTACATCAGCAGCAGCGCGCGCGCAACCGCCTTGGAGGAATCCTCGATCTGAAAAAGGTCGACGACCGGACCGCGCAGGATCAGCACGATCATGCCGAGCACAAGACCCGCAAGCGGCGTCAGCACAAGGAACGATCGCGCAATGCGCCTTGCGCCGTCCTCGTCGCCCGCGCCGATGTGTTTTCCGACGATGATGTTGCAGGAATGGCAGATGCCGATGAAGAACACGAAAACCAGGTTTTCGATCGTGCGGACGGTGGAGAGACCGGCGTAGTTTTCCTTGCCCATGTGTCCGAAGATCATATTGACGATGACGATCGACAGCGACCACAGCGTTTCGTTGAGAAACGCGGGCAGAGAGCGCTTCCAGAACGGCAGGAAGAAATGCCGGATGTCGAAGACCTTTCGAAGCGGCGCGATCAGCACGTTGCGCCTGACGATCGAAACGGTAAGAAGGATGAGCGGACTCACGGCGGCGCTGATCGCCGTCGCGATCCCGGCGCCGCGTGCGCCGAGCGCAGGCAGTCCAAAGTGTCCGAAGATCAGCGCGTAGTTCAGAAGCGCGTTCAGCGCGACGCCCGTTCCGCTTGCAATCAGCGGCAGATGCACGCGCTCGGTCGAGCGAAGAACGGTGGAGAGGATCGAATTCACAACGATCGCGATATAGGAGAACGCCGCGACGGAGAGATAGGAAACGCCGATCGCGCGGAGCGTTTCGTCGTTGGTGAGAAGCTCCATGATCGTGCGGGGAAAGAGGATCGATACAAGGGTCGCCAGTATGCCGACCGGAACGAGCGAGACGATCGCCGTGCCCATGACGCGGCGGATGCCGTCGGTGTTCTTTGCACCGTGATACTGCGCCAGAAAGACCGCGCAGCCGCTGGACACGCCGAAGGAGATCAGGTCGACGAAAAACGAGACCTGACTTGCCAGATCGACGGCGGCAAGCGCGTCGCCGCTGAGCTGTCCGAGCATCAGCATGTCGACGAGACGAAACGACGCCATCAAAAGGTTCTGCAGCGCGATCGGGATCGCGAGCGGAAGCATTTCACGGAAGAATGCCTTGTTGAACAGGTGTTTCATGGAAGGATCGGTCAGATCGATTCGATCGCCGCGGTCAAAGCGGCAATGCTGTCCGTAAGCGGCAGATCCTTTTCAAGCGGGATATGCACGAACGCAACGCGCGTCGGCGTGCCGGAAAAACGGTGCAGAAGCGTGTAAAGAAGATCGTTGCAGACATACGTTCCGGCGGTGTAGGAAAGCTTTGCGGGGATCCCGGCGGATTGGATCGCCTCGACCATACTGCGAACGGGAAGCGTGGAAAAGATCGCGGCGGGGCCGTCCGCCCGGATCGGTTCGCCCGCGGGCTGATACCCCGCATTGTCCGGGATGGACGCGTCGCGCACGTTCAGTCCGACCGCCTCCGGCGTAACGGCGGTCCTTCCCGCCGCAAGCCCCACGCAGAGGATCGCGTCGGCATTGCAGTCGGATGCTGCCTGCAGTGCGAGATCTGCGGCGTGTCCGAATTCCACGGGCAGCAGAAGCTTGGTGAGCGTCCGGTCGCCGATGTGCGCGGGAAGCGCATCGACCGCCTCCCAGGAAGGATTTTTGTTCTCGGTTCCAAAGGGCTCGAAGCCCGTGATCAACAGCGTTTTCGGTTCCATGTTTCCTCCGTATCAGTTCTTTGGCTTGCTCGTATTCTACCATGCCGCGCGTATTCCGTCAAAGAATTTATTATATTTTTTCAGGACGCGCCGGACCCGTATACAAACGCGGATTCCTGTGTTAAAATGTGGTCGAATAGAGGTGGAAATCGCCCCTAAAAGAATCAAAACGGAGGATTTGCATTCTTATGACCGCACAGGAAATTATGACGCTCATCAAGGAACAGGATATCAAAATGGTCGATTTCAAGATCGTCGACATCGACGGGCAGTTCCGCCACGTGACCATCCCCGCGGCAAACTTCACCGAGGAGACATTACAAAACGGCATCGGCTTTGACGCGTCGAACTACGGCTATGCCGTCGTTGAAAAGAGCGACATGGTTTATATCCCCGATCTGGACACCGCGATGATCGATCCCTTCTGCACCGTCAAGACGCTTACCATGATCGGCAACGCGATGATCATCGATTATCCGCAGAATCGCCCGCTCGCGCAGTACCCGCGCAACATCGTCAACGCCGCCGTGCAGTACATGAAGGACACCGGCATTGCGGATGAGATGAAGATCCTGCCGGAGTTTGAATTCTACCTCTTCAATCAGGTCGGCTGGAAGGTCGATCACAATGCGATCGCGGCGTTCCTCGACGCGGATCAGGCGTATTGGAACAGCGAGACCGAAGGACGCGGCTGCGTCGTTCCGTTCCAGAAGCATTATCATGTCGCAAAGCCGCTCGACCGGACGTATGAGTGCCGCAGCGAAATGTGCATGGAAATCGAAAAGGCTGGCATCCCCGTGAAGTATCATCACCCCGAAGTCGGCGGCGCAGGTCAGTTCGAGATCGAACCGCTCCTCGGCGAAATGACGAAGATGGCGGACGGCAGCATGATGATCAAGTACATCATCCGCAATGTTGCGGAGAAGTTCGGTCTCAGCGCAACGCTGATGCCGAAGCCCGTGTACGGCGAAGCCGGCAGCGGCATGCACGTCCATATGGTGCTCTATAAGAACGGCGAGCCGGTCTTCAGTGACGACAACGGCTATTCGCACCTCTCGAAGGAAGCGCACTGGTTCATGGGCGGTCTCTTACAGCACATTGCATCGCTCTGCGCGATCACGAACCCGTCGACGAACTCCTTCAAACGCCTCGTTCCGGGCTTTGAAGCGCCGGTCACCGTTGGCTATGCAACCTCCAATCGCAGCGCGGTCATCCGCATCCCGGCGTATGCGAAGTCGCCGAAGCTCCGTCGTTTCGAGCTCCGGAACCCGGACGGCACCTGCAATCCGTACTTCTGCTACGCGGCGATCCTGATGGCGGGTCTGGACGGCATCAAGAACCGGATCGATCCGCACGCAAACGGCTGGGGTCCCTATGACATGAACCTCTTCGAGCTGCCGCCGGAGGAAAAGGCGAAGCTGCATCAGCTGCCGACGTCGCTCGAGCAGGCGCTCGACGCGCTCGAAGCCGATCACGATTACCTCACCGCGGGCGGCGTGTTCCCGGAGGGACTCATCAAGAATTACATCAAGCGCAAGCGCAACGAGTGCCTCGAGCTTAGTAAGATCCCGCATCCGGCCGAGTTCGAGAAGTATTACAATATGTAATTGATGCCGCAGGGGGGCGGCGGGGCAATTCCGGCACATGGAAAAGCAGATCAAAGGCAAAAGAAGGTCGGTCGGTCCGGCACGCGCACGGCGGAGAAAAACCGTTGTTGCGGTCGTGTGCCTGCTTTCGATCATCGCGTTCTTTGCGGTGTTCGCGATCCCGATGGGATTGAGCAATTCGATCAATACGCTGATGAAAACGGCGTACGATCTTCTGATCAACACGGTGTTCTATATCATGGCGCTCGCCGTCATCGCAGGCGCGCTGTCCGAGCTGATGACGGTATTCGGCGTCGTCGATCTGATCAACCGCGTGCTTTCGCCGCTGATGCGTCCGCTGTTCGGTATGCCCGGCGCGTCCGCACTCGGCATTGTCACGACGTACCTCAGCGATAATCCTGCGGTCCTGACGCTTGCAAACGATTCGAAGTTCCGCCGTTTCTTCAAGGCGTATCAGGTCCCGGCGCTGACCAACCTCGGCACGTCGTTCGGCATGGGTCTCATCGTGACGAGCTTCATGCTCGCGTTCTCGAACACAAAGATGGCGGGCGGCGGAACGCTCGGCAGCGGCGTGATCTGGGCGGCGCTCTGCGGCAATCTCGGCACGATCGTCGGCGCGATCGTTTCCACCCGGCTGATGCTGTTCTTTACGAAGCGGTTTTTCGGCAAGGATCGTCCTGCGGACGTGGAGCCGGAGATCGAGAAGGACAGGCTGTCGGAAGCGCCGAAGGGCTTTCTCCATGTGCTCAACGCGCTGATGGACGGCGGCAAGAAGGGCGTCGAGCTCGGTCTTGCGATCATTCCGGGCGTGCTGATCATCTGCTCCGTCGTCATGATGCTCACCAAAGGCATGCCGGAGGGCGGATATACCGGCGGCGCGTACGAAGGAATCGCTGCGATCCCGTGGCTTGCGGAGAAGATCAACTTCCTCTTAAAGCCGCTGTTCGGCTTTGCAAGCACCGAAGCGCTCGGCGTTCCGGTCACGGCGCTCGGGAGCGCGGGCGCGGCGCTCCCCATGATCGAGGCGATCGTCAAGGACGGCGCGGCGAGCGGCGTCGCATCGAAAGCGATCCTGAACGACATCTCCGTGTTCACTGCGATCTGCATGTGCTGGAGCGGATTCCTCTCCACACACGTGTCCATGATGGATGCGCTGAAGTGCAACCGTTTCACGGGCAAGGCGATCCTGAGCCACACGGTCGGCGGCTTGTGCGCAGGGATCGCGGCGCACTGGCTGTTTACGCTGGTCGCCTGGATCTTCAAACTGTAATATCCCAAAACAGCAACAGCGGTCCGATTTTCGGACCGCTGTTTTGTGTTGCTGTGTTATACGACGGAAGGCTCGGTAAACAGATTGCCTTCGGCAAAGCGGGAAAGCTTCAGCCGCGACGCGTCGATGGTGGGCTCCATGCCGAGGATCATCTCGGACATGACGGTGCCGGTGACGGGACCGAACATGAAGCCGTGACCGCTGAAGCCGACGGCGACGTAGAAGCCCTCGACGCCCTCCACCTTGTCATAGATGGGTTGACGGTCCGGAGACATGTTGTAAAGCCCCGCCCATTGACGGATGACGCGCAGCTTGCCGATCGCAGGCAGCACCAGGTCGATCGTCTTTGCCATCTCCTCCAGGAAGTGCCACGAGGAGGTCCTTCTAAGATCCCTGGGCTCGGAGGAATCGCTGCGGCCCATGATGAACGAGCCGTGCGGCGTCTGCTGGACGTACAGGTTCAGGTTGAACGCCATGACCATCGGATCCTGCATGGGCTCGACGGGCTCGGTGACGAGGATCTGATGACGCTCAGAGTAGAGCGGCAGATCGACGCCGACCATCTTTGCGATGCCCTGCGACCATGCGTTTGCAGCGTTGACGACGATGCGGGTTTCGATATAGCCCTTGTTGGTCTCAACCCCGACAATCCTGCCGTTTTCGACCTTGATGCCGGTCACTTCCGTGTAGGTGTTGAACTCAACGCCCAGCCGCTTGGCAGCTTTGTAGAACGCATCGGTGGTCTTGTGCGGGTTCAGAAAACCGTCCTTCGGGCAGTAAGCGGCGCCCGAAAGAACGTCGGTGTTGAGATGGGGGACGAGCTCCTTTGCTTCCTCAAGGCTCATCATGCGCGAAGGAATACCGCAGGCGTGCTGGACTTCGATGTTCTTTTTGAACTGCGTGAGCTCCTTTTCGGTGTCGGCGATCATCAGATAGCCGCTCTGACGCAGCTCGATATCGCCGTCGTATTCGAGGATCTCGTTCGCGTGCTCATAGAACTCCGTGGAGAACTTGGACATGCGGCAGTTCATTTCCGTGCCCCACTGCATACGGAAGCCTGCGCCGCACGCGCCGGTGGAGCCGGAGCAGATAAAGCACTTTTCCAGAACGACGATGTTCTTTGCGCCGCGGACGGCGAGGTTGTAGGCGATGGAGCAGCCGGACATACCGGCGCCGATGATGACGATATCCGCTTTATTCTTCATGGTTTTCCGCCTCCTCTGCGATCAGATGCAGCTTGACGCCCACCACCGGGGGGCGAATGGTGTGGAATCTGAGATCCGCCATGCTCTGACCGGTCGCGTTGGCGATCTCGCGGAGTACCAGCTGTCCGCAGGTCTTGCCCTGGCACGGTCCCATGCCGATGCGCGTGATGCGCTTGATCTCGTCGTAAGTCACGTATCCCTGGGCAATCAGGTCCCGGATCTCTTTCAATGTGACGTCAGAGCAACGGCAGATGATGGTATTTTCATCCATACGGTCACGCCTCCCTTCTGAAGTTTCTGAAGTCATAGAGATATTTGCGGTCTACCTCCAGCGTAACGACCGGCGTGCGGTCGAAGGACGGGGGATTCATCACTCTCTTGACCAGAGCTTTGCAGATCGGCTGTCCCGCGCGGTCGAGACCGATGACCGTCTCGCCTGCTTCGGGCAGCGGAAGGAACTCATAGGGAATGCGGAACTCCACGGTCTCGGCGGACTTGGAGCCGTCGACGATCATGATCGCCAGTCCGGGACACCTTGCAACGCATACGCCGCAGCCGCCGCAGAGGTTTTCATCCCGCACGGGGATGTTGTTGATGTCCTCGCCGATTTTGATCGCGCCGACGGGACAGGCGGTCTGGCACGGGTTGCAGGGGATCTTCTGATAACACTCCACGACCGCGACGGGACCTTTGTTGATCCGCTCGACGGGAGGGAACTTCTCCATGACCATTTCTCTGGAGGCTATTCCTGTTTTCTCAAACATTTCTTTATCCCTCCTTACAGTTGACTGATTTTCATTCCGGCGCGGATGCGATCGCCGACGGGACCGGATCTCAGGTTTGCAAGCTGATCGAGATATTCCTGCCTGCGCTGCGCAAAGTTCTCCGGTTCGTGACCGAGCTTTGCCGCGGCGCAAAGACCCGCAAGGTATCCCTCCGCCATGGCGGAGCTTGCTTCCTCGATACCGGAGGCGTCGCCTGCAACGAAGATGCCGGGGATGTTGGTTTCGCAGGACTCGGTCCGCATGGGGACGGTTCCACTTAGCTGCGGGACGTATTTCATCGCAACGCCGCGTATGGCAAGGAGCTCGTTCAGTGGACTCAGCCCGACGGAGATGCACATCACGTCCACGTCGTACCGCTTTTCGGTGCCGGGGATGGGACGGAATTTGTCGTCCACTTCGCACACGATCGCGGCTTCGAGACAGTCGGTGCCGATGGCTTCCTTGACCGTGTGGGAGGTGAGGATCGGCACGCCCATTCTGGCGAGCTTGGAAGCGTGGACCAGATACGCGCCGATGCGCGGCGCGGCGTCGAGGACCGCAACGACTTCGATGCCCGCCTGCATGAGCTGATAGCTCACGATCACGCCGATATTGCCTGCGCCGACCATCAGTACCCGGTCGCCGGGACGGACGCCGTATACGTTCATCAGCGTCTGCACGGCGCCTGCGCCGTAGATGCCCGGCAGGTCGTTGTTCGGGAAGGCGAGGAACTTTTCATATGCGCCGGTGGCGCAGATGACGGAGCGGGCTTTGACCTTGAAGTATTTCGTTTCATCCTTCAGCACGGTGACGACGTTGTCCTCGTAGAAGCCGACGGCGGTTGCGTTGAGCATGATCTCGATGCGATCGCCGTATTCCTCGATCTTCTTGAGAAGGATGCCGGCAATGTCCACGCCCCTGTGAGAGGCATACTGGCTTTCCGAGCCGAAGAACATATGCGTCTGCTTGATGAGCTGTCCGCCGGGGCGGAAGCTGCGCTCCAGAATGAGCACGTTTGCGCCGGACGACGCCGCAGAGATCGCGGCGCACAGACCCGCGGGTCCGGATCCGATGACCAGCAGTTCGACTTCTTTCATTTGATCCTCCCCTTTCCTTCCTGCGTTTCGACCTGCATGCCTTCCTTGAGAAGCGTGATGCAGGTACGGACGTTCGGCTCTCCGTCCACGACCATCTGACAGGAGGCACAGTTGCCGATCGCGCAGTAGAATCCGCGCGGGCGGTGCTTTTCCGGGCTTTTTGCAAGCTCCTTCACGCCTGCCGCGTGGAGCGCCGCCGCGATCGTTTCGCCTTCATATCCCTTCATCGGCTGCCCGTTGAAGGTGAAATGGATCTCCTTACCGCGGTCAAAGGTAAGGATCGGGTGTTGAGTAATCCTCATTTCCGCAGTTCCTTTCATAAGAATAATTCTCCGATAGCAGGAAGAAAGCCGGGATGATACGAGGCTTTCTTCCAAACTGTTTCGTTATTTTTCAGACATATAGGGATAGGCGATCGCGTCGGAGGGGTTGAAGGTCTCCTTCACGCAATGCGGGCTCATCCAGCGGATCATGTTGAGCGCGGTGCCTGCCTTGTCGTTCGTGCCGGATGCGCGCGCGCCGCCGAACGGCTGCTGGCCAACGACCGCGCCGGTGCACTTGTCGTTGATGTAGAAGTTGCCCGCGGAGTGGAGCAGCGCCTTTTCCATCATGACGATCGCTTCGCGGTCCTGCGCAAAGACGGCGCCGGTCAGCGCGTACGGGGAAGCCTCGTCGCAGATCTTCAGCGTCTCTTCCAGTTTGTCGTCCGGATAGACGTACACGGACACGATCGGCCCGAAGATCTCGTTGACCATGGATTCATAATCCGGCTTCTTGCAGACGATGACGGTCGGTTCCACAAACCAGCCCTTCGAATCGTCGCAGTTGCCGCCGATGACGATCTCGCAGTCGGGGCTCTGCTTTGCGCGGTCCAGATAGCCCTTGCAGCGATCGAACGACGCCTTGTCAATGACGGCGGCGAGGAACGTGTCGAAGTCCTGCACGTCGCCCATCGTGGCCTGCTTCATCATCTCTTTCATGGTCGAAAGGACCTCCGGCCAGATGCTTTCGGGAACGAACGCGCGGGAGCATGCCGAGCACTTCTGTCCCTGGAACTCAAAGGAGCCGCGGATCAGCGCCGCCGCGAGCGGGCGGACCTTTGCGCTCTTATGCGCAAAGATGAAGTCCTTGCCGCCGGTCTCGCCGACGATGCGCGGATAGTTGCGGTAGGAGGCGATGTTCTCGCCGATCTGCTTCCAGACGCTCTGGAAGACCTCAGTGGAGCCGGTGAAGTGGAAGCCTGCGAGCTCCTTGCGCGAGATGACGTACTTTGCCACGTCGCTGCCGTTCGACGGCACGAAATTGATGACGCCCGCCGGAAGACCGCAGTCCATCAGAAGCTTCATGTAGTAATAGTTGGAAAGCACTGCGGTGCGGGACGGCTTCCAGACCGCCACATTGCCGACGATCGCCGGCGCGGTGGGCAGGTTCCCGCCGATGGAGGTGAAGTTAAACGGCGTGATGGCGCAGATGAATCCGTCCAGCGCGCGATAGTCCTGACGGTCCCAGATGCCGGGGATGGAGGCGGGCTGATCTTTGAAGATCTCCTGCGCGGACCAGACGCCGAAGCGCAGAAAGTCCGCAAGCTCCGCAATGTCGATCTCCGCCTGGAACACGGTCTTGGACTGACCGAGCATCGTCGAGGCGTTCAGCACCTTGCGATACGGTCCCGTGATCATGTCGGCTGCTTTCAGGAAGATCGCGGAACGGTGTTCCCACGGCATTTCTTCCCATGCCTTCTTGGCTGCCAGCGCGGCGTCGACCGCCATGGTCAGTTCCTTTTCGCCGGCGATCGAGCACTCGGCGATCACATGACCGTGATCATGCGGCATCGTGACCTTGAACGTCTTCTCCGTGAAGATCTCTTTTCCGCCGATGATCAGCGGGATCTTCACGACTTCGGCGGACTGGCGGGCAAGCTCTTCCTTGAGCTCCGCACGCTCTTTGGACCCCGGCAGATAGCCGCGGAACGCATCATTGTCCGGTCGTTTGATGGTGAAATAAGCGTTTGACATAGATCCTCCTTATAAGTTGATACACAAAATCATTACCACCGTTTTTCCCAGCTGATCCCGAAAAAAACAGCGATAATACACCACGTTTAATATATCATATCCGTTCGCCACTGTCAACGAAAAGTCGCTCGTTTCACGCCTCCGTTCCGCGCTTTTTTATCCCCGGAAGCGGCTGCGGAAAAGCGCCGGTTCGTTCACTGCAATCACGCTGACAGCGGCCCGAAAATCGGACCGATTTTTGCTTGTCAAGCACCTCTTGACAGAAGCAAGCAAGCAATGCTTGCGAATACCGTGCGCGCATGCTATCATAAACGCGAAAGAGAGGGATGAGCATGACGATCGGAGAACGGCTGCAGCAGCACAGAAAGGATCTGGGGTTATCGCAGGAGGAGCTCGGACAGCGCCTTATGGTAAGCCGTCAGACCGTGAGCCTTTGGGAAACGGATCAGACACTGCCGACGATCGACAATCTTTTGCGGCTCAAGGAGTTGTTCGGCATTTCGGTGGACGAGCTTCTTGAAGGGAAGAAAGAGGAACAGGAAGAACAGGAAAAACCGCTGGAATCCTATTGCATGACCTTTTCGGCGGAGGAGCTGAAGAAAAGGGAAAAGGCGCTCATATGGCCGTATGTCAGACAGATTCTGTACGCTTACATCTTCGTTGTGCTGTCTGCATTGGTGCGTGCGGAATATACGGAAGCTTCGTTTCTCCTAATAGGATTCTTCACTTGTGCTGCTGTTTTTATAACGATCTCATTTATCCGAAATCGGAAACGAATCAGAAACGAAAATGAAAGGATCGTACATAACACATATTATTATGATATTTATCGGGATTATTATATTGTCCGGATCATGAACGGCGATGTAATAATCGACACGGCAAGAGTCCCCTTTTCTGACATTAAGAGTATTTGTAATATCGGGGATCAAACCGCATTGATTGCCGAGAACAGAGTTGACTTGTTCCGAAAGAATGAATTGCCAAACGATTCTGCTATTATGCATCTCAGAAATGAGATTGTTTTGCGTACGCAGTTTACAACAGCAACCGGAGTTTGGAGATTCCTGTCCATCCTGTTCTGTATTCTGCCGATTCTCATCATGCCTTTTGTGGTGAAAGCAATAACCTGGAATCCGCAGCAGATTGCTTCGGGCACACAGACCGCGTTATCGCCGTCTGAAGCATTTCAGCATTCGTGGAGAGCGTTCCTCTTTTTGCCGATTCCCCTTGCATCGATTGCACTTGGGTTTATCCTGAAGAAAAAGCACTTTTTCTATAAAAAGAATATCGTTATCGGTATTGTAATTGCAGGTATTCTGTGTGTTTACGGATGTTTCTATCTGATTTTTTCGAAGGTATTCGGATAAACACAATGACGTCCGATCATTAAAACAACAGCGGTCCGAAATAACGGATCGCTGTTTTGCTATGATGTAGTTGGTTCAGGGGATTCAGCTCTCGCCGAACCCGAACGAAATCTCCGGATCGGAGAGGGAGAAGGTCTCCGTCTGTGTGGAATGCAGCATCGAACCGTCGTTGCCGATCTGCTGCGTGCTGCTCTGCATCGTGACGGTCTTTGCGGTCGTATCGATCGCTATGTCGAGATCGAATTTCGTGACGTCCCACCAGTTGAAGTGGAAGGTGCCGATGCGCATCGGGTGCTCAACGCAGTCGATCTTGAGCATGAAGCCGTACGGCTCCTTTTCGCCGCCGCGAATGCGGACATGCGCCGTTCCGCCGAGAACCGAAAAACGCGGCGTACCGTGAAAGACGTCCCGGTTTTCGGAGAATTCGTCGGCGCGCAGCGGGTACGGCTTGCCGTCGACGGTGACGGTCACCGTGCCGGTGATGCGGTC
>JAZNHI010000065.1:0-15408 GCA_045576895.1 Clostridia bacterium
GATTTGTACAGTATCGTTCAGCTCCAGCTCTTCGGAACAAACAGGTGTTCGTACGTGCTGATCGCGTAGGTATCGCTCATGCCGGCGATGAAATCGGCAACTGCGCGTTCCTTGCCTTCCTCGGCAAGCGTATTCTGATACTCCCGATCCATAAGCTCCGGGTGCGCAAAGTAGTACTCATACAGCGCGCGAACAACGCCTTTTGCTTTTCCCTCTTCGCTCTTGGCTATGGGATTGAAATAGACGCGCTCAAACATGAATTTGCGAAGGACCTTGAACTCCTCTGCGAATTCGGGCGAGAAACGGATCTCCGGACTGTCAATGCTGTTTTCGATCACATTGATGATCAGACTGTTGATCCTTGTCGAATGCGTCGGTCCGAACAGTTCAATACAGGAGCGCGGAAGGTCTTCTTCTGTCAGCACGCCCGCGCGCATAGCGTCGTCGATGTCATGGTTAATGTATGCAATTCGATCTGCAAGGGAAACGACCTTCCCTTCGACCGTTGCCGGATGTCCGCTGCTCGTATGATTCACGATGCCGTCGCGAACTTCCCATGTGAGGTTCAGCCCCTTGCCGTCATATTCAAGCTTCTCCACAACGCGCAAGCTCTGCACATTGTGTTTGAATCCGCCTGGCAAAAGATCATTCAGCACTTCCTCCCCCGCATGACCGAACGGCGTATGGCCGAGATCGTGTCCCATGGCGATCGCTTCCGCAAGGTCTTCGTTCAGTCGCAGCGCCCGCGCAATCGTCCGCGCAATCTGTGTGACCTCAAGTGTATGCGTCAGCCGCGTGCGATAATGGTCTCCTTTCGGCGCAAGGAACACTTGCGTTTTATGCTTCAATCTGCGAAAGGACTTGCTGTGCAGAATGCGGTCGCGATCCCGCACAAACTCTGTCCTTACGGGACAAAGCGGCATCGGAACTTCACGTCCGCGCGTATTGACCGAAAGCGTTGCAAGCGGAGAAAGCATCTGCTTCTCCCATTCTTCACGCATTTTTCGGACCGATCCTTTCTCCATATCTTCCTCCGCGAAAAGTATTCTATAATTATATACGCCAAAACTCCAAAAAATCCTTTTTTTCTTTTGAAAAAAATAAAAAGATGTATTTCGGAACGGCTTTTTTGCACAGCAAAAGGCGGGAGATCGCTCTCCCGCCCTCTGTGTCGTTTGGATTACTTGTACAGACCGCGCTCGGTGTAGTGCGTGTGCAGAAGCTCGTGCGCCTTGTGGCTGTTCGGCTCGCCGAGATAGTCACGGTAGAGCGCCTGGACTTCGGGATTCTCGTGGCTCTTGCGGAGCGGCATATTGTCGTCCTCGCCATAGAGCGCTGCCGCGCGCTTTGCACGGAGATCCACGAAGTTCCGGATTGCACCGGGCTGGATCGGCTGACCGCCGCCGTTGACGCAGCCGCCGGGGCACGCCATGACTTCAACGAACTCATACTGCTTCTCGCCGCTCTTGATCATGTCAAGGAGCTTCGAAGCATTCTCAAGACCGCTGGTGACCGCAACGCGGACCTTGACTCCGTTGAGATCATATTCGGCTTCCTTGATCGCCGCGGTGCCGCGGACGTCGTGGAATTCGACCTTCTCAAGCGTCTTGCCGGTGACGACTTCGTAAGCAGTACGGAGTGCTGCTTCCATAACGCCGCCGGTTGCACCGAAGATGTGACCTGCGCCGGAAGCAACGCCGAGCATCGGATCACAGACCTCGTCGGGAAGATCCGCAAACTTGATGCCGGCACGACGGATCATGCGCGCAAGTTCACGCGTGGTGAGCGATACGTCGACGTCGGGTCTGCCGTCCTGACCGAGTTCAGGACGCTGCACCTCGAACTTCTTCGCGGTGCACGGCATGATGGAGACAACGAAGATCTTCTTCGGGTCGATGCCCATCTTCTCGGCATAGTAGGACTTGACGAGTGCGCCGAACATGCCCTGCGGCGATTTGCAGGTGCTGAGGTTCGGAATGAATTCCGGATAGTAGTGCTCGCAGAACTTGATCCAGCCGGGGCTGCAGCTCGTGATCAGCGGGAGTTTGCCGCCCTTGGTCAGACGACCGATGAGCTCTGTGCCTTCCTCCATGATCGTAACGTCAGCTGCGTTGTCGACGTCGAACACCTTGTCGAAGCCGAGGCGGCGGAGCGCTGCGATCATCTTGCCTTCAACGTTGGTGCCGATCGGCATGTCGAATTCTTCGCCGAGCTGTGCACGGACAGACGGTGCGGGACCGACGACCACATGCATTTCGGGATCGGAAAGCGCTTTCCAGACCTTTTCGGTATCGTCACGTTCGGTGAGCGCGCCGGTCGGGCAGACGCTGATGCACTGACCGCAGTTGACGCAGGACGTGGTTGCGAGCGGCAGATCGAATGCGCTTGCAATGTGGGTCTTGAAGCCGCGCTCGTTCGCACCGATGACGTTGCAGTGCTGGTTGTACTTGCAGACAGCAACGCAGCGACGGCAAAGGATGCACTTCGAGTTGTCGCGGATGAGGTGGATCGCGGAATCGTCGATGTCCGGCTCGGTGGGTGCGCCGTCGAACTTATGCGCGTCGCAGCCGTATTCCTGAGAGAGAGCCTGCAGTTCGCACTTGCCGCTTCTGACGCAGCTCAGGCAGTCCATACGGTGGTTCGAAAGCATCAGCTCGAGGGTCATCTTGCGGGATGCACGGAGCGCGGGCGTATTCGTCTGCACTTCCATACCTTCGGCGACCTGCATCAAGCACGCGACGGGGTTAGAGCGCGCGCCTTTGACTTCGACAACGCACATACGGCATGCGCCGATTGCGTTGATGTTCTTCATGTAGCAAAGGGTCGGAATACGGATGCCGGCAAGCTCCGCCGCTTCCAGAATCGTGGAATTTGCGGGGACTTCGATCTCCATTCCGTTGATTTTCATTTTAACTGTATCCATGGTCGCCCTCCTTATTTCTTGATGATGGCCGAGAACTTACAGCCTTCCATGCAGGCGCCGCACTTGATGCACTTCGACTGGTCGATGACATGCGGTTCCTTGACCTTGCCCGTGATCGCTCCTGCGGGGCACTTGCGTGCGCAGAGCGTGCAGCCGCGGCACTTGTCGGGCTGGATCTCATAGTGCATGAGATTCTTGCAGACGCCCGCCGGGCAGCGCTTTTCGACGACATGCGCTTCATACTCGTCGCGGAAATACTTCAGCGTACTGAGAACCGGGTTCGGAGCCGTCTGACCGAGTGCGCACATTGCGTTTGCCTTGATGTACTTGCAGAGCTCTTCCATCTTGTCGAGGTCTTCAAGCGTGCCGTTGCCGGATGTGATCTTGTCGAGCATCTCGAGAAGACGTCTTGTGCCGATGCGGCACGGCGTGCACTTGCCGCAGCTCTCGTCGACCGTGAAGTCGAGGAAGAAGCGGGCAACGTCGACCATGCAGGTCGTTTCGTCCATGACGATCATACCGCCGGAACCCATGATGGCGCCGATCTTGGTCAGGTTGTCATAGTCGATCGGGAGATCCAGGAACTCTGCCGGGATGCAGCCGCCGGACGGACCGCCGGTCTGAACTGCCTTGAACTTCTTGCCGTTCGGGATGCCGCCGCCGATGTCATAGATGATCTCGCGGAGCGTCGTGCCCATCGGGATCTCAACAAGACCGGTGTTGACGATCTTGCCGCCGAGTGCGAAGACCTTGGTGCCCTTGGAGCGCTCGGTACCCATGGAAGCGAACCACTCCGCGCCCTTCAAGATGATCTGCGGGATGTTCGCGAGCGTTTCGACATTGTTGATGATGGTCGGCTGACCGAACAGACCCTTGTTCGCCGGGAACGGGGGCTTGTTTCTCGGCTCGCCGCGGTTGCCCTCGATGGAGGTCAAAAGTGCGGTTTCTTCGCCGCAGACGAATGCGCCTGCGCCGAGACGTACTTCGATATCGAAGTCGAAGCCGGTGCCGAAGATGTCCTTACCGAGCAGGTTGTATTCACGTGCCTGTCCGATTGCGATCTCCAAACGCTTGACCGCGATCGGGTACTCTGCACGGACGTAGATGAAGCCCTTGTTTGCGCCGATCGCATAACCCGCGATCGCCATCGCTTCGAGGACCGCATGCGGGTCGCCTTCGAGGACGGAACGGTCCATGAACGCGCCGGGGTCGCCCTCGTCCGCGTTGCAGACGACGTACTTCTGCGGAACCTTATTTCTTGCTGCGAAGTCCCACTTCATGCCGGTCGGGAAGCCTGCGCCGCCTCTGCCGCGAAGACCGGAATCCTTCATAACCTGGATAACTTCTTCCGGCGTCATTTCGGTAAGAACTTTGCCGAGTGCGGCATAACCGTCCATCGCGATATACTCGTCGATCTGTTCCGGGTTGATGACGCCGCAGTTGCGAAGCGCAACACGCATCTGCGTCTTATAGAAGCCGGTTTCCTGCAGCGACGGGACCTCGACCTTTTCTTCGCCTTCGGTCTCGCGATACACGAGACGATCGACGACACGGCCCTTCAGAAAATGTTCCGAAACGATCTCGGGAACATCCTCGAGCTTTACGCGGCTGTAGAACGTGCCCTCCGGGTACACGATCATAACCGGGCCCAATGCGCAAAGGCCGAAGCAGCCTGTGCGTACGACCTTGATTTCATCTGCAAGGCCGTTCAATGCGATCTGTTCTTCCAGTGCATCAGCGATTTTGACGCTGCCGGAAGAGGTACACCCCGTACCGCCGCAAATCAAAACATGCGTACGAATCATTCTGTATTTCCTCCGTTAACCTTCCACCGCACCGATGGTATATTTTGTGACGGGCTTGCCCCCGACCAAATGCTCTTTGATGATTTCGGGAACCATTTCGGGCTTGACCTTCACATAGGTCACACGTTCCTTATCCCCTTCAAAAACCTCAACGATCGGCTCAAAGCGGCACATGCCGATACAACCGGTCTGGGTGACGGTCACGCGGTCACCGAGATTCTGTTCCGCAACCTGTTCCACAAAGGCGTTCAGAACGGGGCGTGCGCCGGCCGCAATACCGCAGGTCGCCATACCGACGACAACACGGATCTCACCGGTTCCTTCCCGCAGCGCGACTTTGTTTTTCATTCTGTCACGAATCTGTGCAAGTTCTGCCAATGTTTTCATGTGTTTGATCCTTTCATTTCAATTATTTTAAGTATCATGAAGCCTCAGAAGCATACTGCTCCGTCAGCATATCCCGGATCCAAGCGAGGACTTCGTATTCGTCAAGCGGTACGTCGTCCCCGAGTACCTGCCGGATCTCGCGCGTATCGAGTTCGACCGTGCGGTCCGGCAATGTATGCCTGAAAAGAAAATCCGTTTTGGCGCTTCCGCGTATCAGCAGCGTGATCGTGGAAACCACGTCGCCGAGCGGCGTAAAGTCAAGGTGCGTCTTATCGAATGTAGCCGATATTTCCGTTCCGCAATGCTCCGGATCGACCGAACGTTCCGTCGAAGCGATCGAAAGCGTTCCCCCCGTCTGCTCTGCGGCAAGCTTCAGCAGCGGGATTCCCATGCCGACCTTGCGCGTGGTGCGCGTTGTGGAGAACGGATCGACGACCGTTTTCAGGAAAGCCTCCGACATCCCGTATCCGTTGTCACGGATCGTGAGCTTCAGAGAAGTGTCCGTCTCGTCGATCAGGATCTCTATCAGGGATGCTTCCGCACGGATCGAGTTCTGCGCGATATCGAGAATGTTCAGACTGAGCTCCTTCACAGCGTTCCCTCCCGCAGTTTGCAAAACAGTGCATGCCGTACAGTTTCCGGATCGGTCGCATCGGTATCCAGCGTCAGCGTTCCGCCCGCTTCCCCGATTTCCCAAAGCCGGTGTGCGTCCGAACAGACCACGATCGTTCTTCCTTCCGCAAGCTGCGCGTTCTCGCGATCCCGCAGTTCTGCGATGCGAAAAACGGGTTCCGGCGGAAACGAACCGAGCACAGCGAGCAATCCGTTCGCGTCGCGGTCGATGTGCGCCGGCCAGCATACGCCGTTGTATGCTTTGACCAGATCGGCTGCCGAAGAAAGATCCAGATCCGTCGCAACGGGCAGGAAATACGGATCCTCTCCGATCTTTTCGTCCCGTTCGTTCAGGATCGGCTGTTCGCCGAAGATCTCAACGCGGTTCTTGATCTTCATCCGATGTTCTTTGACCTCCTGTCCGAAAGCGAGCGCTTCCGAAAGCGCTTCAAAGATGCAAAGCAGATGAATATCCTCCGCCGTGGTCAGCTCCATCCCTGCAATCGGCACAATCCCGTATTCCTCGCAAGCCACGAAAAACGCCGGACAGTTGTCGACCGTATTGTGGTCGGTCAGCGCAACGATGCCGAGTTCGTTCAGATGCGCCATTCCCGCAATGTTGCAGGGCGTCATATCCATGTCTCCGCAGGGAGACAGGCATGAATGCAGATGCAGATCGTACGAAACCGTCCTCATCTGAGCAATGCGCCTACTTCGACGCATACCTCAAATGTGGATTTTTCGGTGAGCAGCAGATTCAGCCCGTGCGTTCTTGCCGCTTTCACGGCGTTTTCGTCCGGGCGAACGCCTTCCGAAAACACGATGCAGGCGCAGTCCGTCAACTGTCCGACCGCGGCAACATTCACGTTCGACATGATGGTAACCCAACAGTCGCCGCTTTCGGCACGTCCCATGACCCAGCTCAGAAGATCCCCTGCATATCCGCCGGTGATCTCACGATCGCCCTCGGACAGCAGAAAAGGTTCATAACCGGTTTTTTCGATCAGATCGTTTACCGTCATACGCTTTCTCACTTTCCGTCGTCGCGTTCCTGTTCTCTGAGAAGCTCGCGCATCCGAATCACGCAGTCGTCCAGTTTTGATTCTCCCCGCACAACGTCCTCCGCATGCGCGCGGCAGGTCGGTGCGCCGCAGGAACCGCAGTCCATGCCGGGCAAAAGCTTGTAGATCCGTTCGATCTCCGCCATCATGCGGAACGAATGCAGGCGATCGACGCCGAGAATTTCCGCCGAACTGTACTCACCCGGTTCAACGGTCATGACGTCGTCCGGAATCGGTTCATCCTCCGCGAGAATGACATGGTTCTGTGCGACCGGCATATACCGCTGCAGCGCACGGATCCGTACGCGTGCGATATACGGGTTTTCCACAGCCATGACGCCTCCGACGCAGCCGCCGGGACATGCGTTCATTTCGACGAATTTCAGATCCGGGAAATGTCCCATCTCGATATCGTCGAGTACGCGAATGATGTTCTCGATGCCGTCCGCCGCCAGATAATGATCGTTCATCAGCGCGCTTGCTTCGCCGCCGGAAGACGACCAGCTCAAGCCGATCATTCCCGATTCCGAAGTCACAGCGGGAATCTTCGCGCGATCCATTTTGGACAGGACACGGAAATAAATATCGCTCATGGAGACGATATAATCCACGTAGCATTCCTTGTCCGCAGGCGTGTTCTTGACCCAGCTGACCTTTGCGGGACACGGCGAGATGAAAACGGTCTTGACGTCCTCCGGTTTCAGCTCGGGGTGCTGTTGCAGCGCCCGTTCCTTTGCCAGCTTTCCCGCGACTTCGATCGGCGGTGAGATCGGTACCATCTTGTTTCGCAGAGACGGAAACCGCAGCGAAATCAGTCTGACAACGACCGGACACGCCGTACTGATGAACGGCGCATGCGACATGCCCATACGCTTCATATAGGTACGGGTATAGTCGGTGACGAGCTCCGCTGCCTTCGCGACCTCGAACACGTCGTTGAAACCGAGATTGATCAATCCCTGCAGCAAATAATCCGTATCGTCCAGATTGGCGAACTGTCCGAATAGCGACGGTGCGGGAAGCGCGATCAGATATTTGGAATGATCGATCGAATCCCATTCGTCGAAATTGGCTCGTTTCGCCTTGTACGGACAGTGCCGGATGCACTCGCCGCAGTCAATACAGAGGTTCGGATTGATACAAGCTTTTCCGTCGCGGATGCGGATCGCCTGCGTTGGGCAGCGGCGCAAGCAGGTGGTACACCCCTTGCACTTGGTCGCATCTAATGAAACGGAATGCTTGTATACGATCATGGTTCCTCCTTATGCCGATCTGAATTTCATCTCGATCGTCGTGCCGACGCCGACGACGGAATCGATCTTGAGTTCATCCGAGTAGCGTTTCATGTTCGGCAGGCCCATGCCTGCGCCGAATCCCAGCGAACGAATGTTGTCCGGAGCGGTCGAATACCCTTCCTGCATCGCAAGATTGACGTCCTTGATGCCGGGGCCGACGTCCTTCAACACTACCGTAACGCAATCGGGTGTCACGTACACATCCGCATCCCCGCCCTTGGCGTGAATGACCATGTTGATCTCGCCTTCGTACATCGCAACGGATATCCTGCGGATAAGATCGGGATGATATCCCATCTGCCGCAGCATCCTTTTGACCTGCACGGATGCTTCACCGGCGGAAGTAAAGTTGTTTCCGTCCACATCATAGTGAAAATGAAGTGCGCCGTTATCTTCCGTCATCGTCCCAAACCGCCTTCGTATAATTTTCCGCTTGCTTCATACATGGTCAATTGTGTTTCGAGCAATGCGATGTGATTCTCGGCAGCCAGACGTTTGATCTCCTCCGTTGCGGTCTTTCCGCGAACGATGACGATGCATCGCATGTCCTGCATATGTGCCGTACGTACGATCTGCGGGTTCAGAAGGCCCGTCAGAAGCACATCGCGGTTTTCCGCAAAGGCAAGCACATCACTCATCATATCGCTGCTGAAAGCGCCGGTCATTTCTTCATCGATCTGATCGGGCTCGGCGTAAACTACGGCGTTGATTCGTTCGGCGATCTCCCGGATAGTCATGCTCGTTTCCTTTCGATTATGCGCGGTATTTTTCCAAAATGCCCTTGACGTCTGCCGGAACCATTCTTCCGAACACGTCGTCGTCAATCGTCATAACCGGAGCAAGACCGCAGCAGCCGAGGCAGCGGGTTGCTTCGAGCGTAAACTTGCCGTCGTTCGTGGTGTGCCCCGCCTTGATGCCGAGCTGACGTTCGAGTTCCGCAAGAATGTCCGCGGAGCCTTTTACGTAGCATGCGGTACCGAGACAGACACGGATCAGATGTTCGCCCTTCGGCTCGAGCGTGAACCACGAATAGAACGTGGAGACGCCGTATACCTGTTCAAGCGATACGCCGAGGCCTTCGGCAACCATCGTCTGCACTTCGATCGGCAAATAGCCGTAAATCTCCTGCGCCTTCTGGAGCACAGGCATCATTGCATCGCTGTGGCCCTTGTGCTGTGCAATGACTTCTTTCAGTTTGGCTTCCTGCTCGGGCGTTCCCCGAAACGGGATTTCGGTGATTTTGTTCGTCATACATCCTCCTTAAAAGATGAGATTATTGACCATCGAATATTATAACACACACCTTGTGCAATTTCCATATCTTTTTGCAACAACTTTTTCTATATTTTTACCGTATTTGACCTCGGTCATAAAAATTCCGCAAAAATTTAGCAAAAAAAATGTGTTTGCATACTTTCCTTTTTTCAAAGAATCGTGTATGATATATGTACTGATAGGATTATTTATTTTAGGAAGGGGATTTACAATGGCTAAATTCAAGTTCAAACCCACTCCTGCCGGTATTCTTTTCTTATCGGCGATCGGTGTTCTGCTTATCGCGATCATCATTCTGACGGTCGTCGGTATTTCGCGCTGCAAAAAGAATGATCCTTCGGAGGTTCCCGAAAAGACGGTCAACGGCACGCCCGAAGAAAGCATCGAGCCCGATCTGTCGCTCGCTCCGATCACAACGCCGAACGAGAACACCCCGGATCCGGACGCTTCTGTGGATCCGAACACATCTGCCGATCCGAACACTTCCGCAAATCCGGGTTCTTCGGAACAGGCAGGCACCTCCGGCGGTCCCGGTCCGATCGTGATCACAACGCCCGGTACGGTCACGACCTCCGATTCTCCCGGAGCAAGCGCATCGCTGTCTCCCAGTCCTTCCTATTATACTTCTCCCACAAGCCACATGAAGCGGCATGCGCAGAAGGGGTATGTCAAGGCGGACGGCGTCAATATGCGCAAAACGCCCAACGCCAAGACCGGCGCACTTGTGAAATCCAAGATCGCCAAGAATACGGCCCTGACGCTTTATGTCGAACAAGAAGGCTGGTGGTTCGTACAGTGCGGCGACAAATACGGTTACATCAAGAAGGATTATGTCGCAAAAGGCAATCCGCCGAAAACAGCTGCACCTTCTGCATCCGCAACCAGCAAGCCCGTTACCGGCAAGGTCAACCTTCGCAGCAGCACTTCCGTTGCTGCGCTTCGTCACAGCGCTGACAAGAATTCCAAGTGCATCAAGGAATATTCGAACGGTTCAAAGATGACGGTTTACTACTATGTCAAAGGCAGCGACGGATATAAGTGGTATTACGTCAAGATGGAAGACGGCAAGTCGGGATATATGCGTTCCGATCTTGTATCTGTCAGTGGCAAGGTCGGTTCAAAGTAGACATAACGACAAAACATGCAAGGACCCGTGAATCGCTCACGGGTCCTGTTTTTTGCAGATTCAGTAGCCTCTGTTTTTCAGATCGTGCACAAGCTCGATATAGAAATCCGTAATATCGCGGATGCCCTCCCCCGTCTTTCGTGAAAACGGCGAGCGTCGGAAGTCGATCTCATCCAGATGTGAGATCCCGCGTCGGGTGTTTCCGTGCAGTTGAATGCACCTTTCTCCCCATGCCGCTGATTCCAAAGAAACCAGACCGTCGTTCGGCCCTTCGATGCGATTCAGGACAAAGCATGCCGTGGACAGGTTCACATCGGAAAACGGCCGTTTCATAATGCCTGCAACGCTTTGATAGAACACACCGGGCACATCCGGGTTCTCTGCATTGAATTGCTCCATATACGAAACGGAAAACCCCTCGCAAACACGCTTGAAGTCCGGTTTCTTGTCTCCAACCAAACGGATCCAGTTATCGACCGCAGCTCCCGCGATCGAAAAGAAAAAACGAGGCGCGCGCAGGAATTTCGTAAAGGTCTTGGAACCGCGATTCGGCGTACTGATCGTCGTAAGGCTTGCGATCTTATCTCCGTATCCGAGTGACGATGCCGCCATGCGCGCTTCCACGCCGCCTTTTGAATGCGCAAGGATATTGACCTTCTCCGCGCCTGTCTCTTTGAGGATCGCATCGATCCGTTCGCAAAGCGCATGCGCGTTTGTTTCGGTGCTCGCCCAGCAGTCCTGCTCTCCGAAGTAGACCGTTGCGCCGTGTCCGCGCAGGACGTTCGGGATCCGTCCCCAGTATAGAGGGATCTTCAGATCCCGGAATCCGGTTCCGTGGACCAGCAGCAGCGGATATTTGGTTTTGCAGACGATATGATCCATGTTTACAGATCGGAAAGCCGACCGAGCGTTTCCGGATTCTTCTTCGGCTCCTTCAGATGGATGATCGCAGCATCAGGTATGATTTTTCGGATCTGCTGCTCCGCTTTTGCCGCTTCTCCGCTGCCGGAATACAGAACAAAGGTAATCTGTTTTCCTTTCAGATCTGTTTCCTTCAGGACCGTGTTGATCGGGCAGGAAAGGCGCCCGTTCCAGACCGGCGAACCGATCACGATCCGATCGAAGTCGGAAACATCCGTATTGTACTTCTTCAGCGGTTCGCAATATCTGCGCCCGGCGTTAAACCCGCACTGCATAATCTGAAAGAAGAACTTCTTCGGCGGGTTCTTTGACGGTTCGACCTTGCGGATCTCATAACCTTTATCTTTCAGGTATGCGGCAACCGCGTCGCCGTTTCCGGACAGGCTGTAATATATGAGGAGTCTGGACATTTCACGTTCCTCCTTTATTTCAGTATAAAGTGCATTTCGACCGGGTTATGGTCGGAGTACGAGAACAGTGTGCCTGTATTGACGACGTTTGCATAGGTAACCTGTACATTGTCGGTCACGAGGAACCCGTCGATCGTCAGCGTATACTGTCCTTCATAATACGGTCCGTCAGCGTTGCGGCTGCTCGGGATCGGATTCGCTTCATCGATCGGCGCGATCAGCGCAATGTTCCGCCCTTCGAACATGCTGTCCGGGATCGGCTGCGCCCATGTGTATTCGATATCTGCCTTGCCGAAGTACTTCGAGGAATCGCCGAGCAGATCCTTGTTGAAATCGCCGCCCGCAATGCAGTATTTGCCGTTCTCATATTCGGACTGCATATCCTTCAGCAGAATCTCAAGCTGCTCATAAGCGATCTTTCCGTCGGATGTGTACGCGGATAAATGCAGATTGTAAAGCACAAGCTCACCGCCGTTTGCAAGCGGAATGCGGTGTTTCGAGTAGCAGCGATCGAGATCGAGGAACTTGGAAAATCCGGTTTCAACAGGAACTTCCTTTCGTTCCGCCGCCGTGACAGGCGCTTTCGAGAACGTCATAAGTCCAGAACGTGCTTTGCCGAACGGCTGCGTGACCGGATAGGCGAGGAACGGAGAATCGTAGTTCTGCGCGAAGGTGTACGCCGTTCCGTCAAGCGCATCTGTGAGATACGGACGTTCGTCGACCTGATAGCTGCGTGTCGAACCGATATCGATCTCCTGAATGAGATACAGATCGGCGTTCATATCCTGCAACGCGCGTGCAATGTTCTGCATATTCTTATCGAGACGTTCCTTCGACCACGCCCGCGCACGGTCGCCGCCATCCATAAAGAATCCGAAATCCGGTTCATACGCGCCGAAGCCGATATTATAGGATACGACTTTATACTCCGTTTCCGTCTCAAGGGTACCGGACGCCGTTCCGTCGACCGGAAGCGTTTGATCGCCGATGCGGTGATAACCGATCAGCACATAGGCAACGTACCCGACAAAGAGCAGGACCAATGCAAGCAGAATGATCCCGATGATCTTCAATACCTTTTTGATCGGTCTGTTTGCGTTTTCTTTTTTCGTTTTCATGCAATGCTCTCTCCGTTTCCGTTCTCTCAGTTGTTGAAGTTCGTTTCATAGATGCGCGCCGCGATCGCGGGCGATCCGAAGTCTGTAACGATCCATCCGTTCAGAGGATCGGTAAGATCCATCAGTTCCCGATCCAGCGTCTTTGCAATCCCGTACGGATGTCCGAACGAACCGCTACCCTTTGTTGACAGGAAGCTGATCGAAAGGTGCGTTTCATCCGTTTGCGCGGCTTCGAGTCCTTTGCGGAATGCGTTCAGCTTGTCCGGCGCGTCGTATTCATAACGATCCTGAATGATCAGCGTATACTTGCCGTTTTTGTGCGAGGCGGCGTTCGGCGTGACGTCGTCATGCCCGTTCTGTGTTTGCCAGTAACACGGAAGTCCGACGGTCGGAACCGGCATCGAATCGTCCTCATAGTGACGCGTCAGAACAATCTTTCCGCGCGCTTCACCGACCGTGGGAATGCTGTCGGTCAGAAGCCATGCGTCCGGATTCTGTTCGATATACGCGGATAACAGCGACTCAAACTGCGCGGGCGTTTCGTTCCCGTGCTCATGTTTGACTGCAAATACGATCGTTTCTGTCGGATGCGCTTTCAAAAACGCATAGCAATCGGACAGTACGTCGTCGAGATACATCGTTGCCGCCCACGGCCAGCCGGACTTGGTGCAATTCGTGAATCCGTGCGTCAGCTTCAGCTTTTCGCCGCTTGCCGCAAGACGGATATCCAGATATCGGAAGCCAGCGTTGAGCTGTTCCGCGATCGTCAGCGCCTGGCATCTTGTGATATAAGCAAGCTGAACACTCCCCGTCGCAGCATCGTGCGTGCCGGGCAATACGACTTGCGAAAGCGGCATGCCGTCGTCAAGCCTTGCCATCCAGTCGCCCGATCCTTGGACCGCCGTCCTGTCGACGGTTTCAAACGCCGGAACGACGTACATCATGACGCCGAAGACAAGAACGATCAGCGTCGGAACGATCCACAAAAGATGCAGAAGCCGCTTCGCTTTTCCCGATTTTTTGGTTTCCATTCGGCAGACCTCCAAATGATTGATGAAAAATTATACCATATTCGGAATATATCTGCAACCATTATTCTGTTACCTTATATAAATGAACACTTCCAGCACCGATTATTTCGCTTCCTCTTTTTTTCTCGGATTTCTTGCATCGGTCCATCCGATATGATATAATAAATTGCAAATTTATGTGGAGGTACGGCTTTGCGCATTTTGGGAATCGACCCGGGCTATGCGATCATGGGCTACGGCGTCGTGGAAAAGAACGGTCAGTCAATCAAGCCGATCGATTTCGGCGTCGTGGAAACGGATAAACAACTCCCTTTCCCGGAACGACTGGAGCGTTTGTATCTCGGAACGCGTCAGCTTTGCGAGCTCTATCATCCCGACATGGCGGCATTCGAAGAGCTGTTCTTCTACCACAATATCACCACCGCCATCGCAGTCGGTTCCGGCCGCGGCGTTTCCCTCCTCAGCGTGCAGCAATGCGGGATTCCGATGTATGAATTCACACCGATGGAGATCAAGCAATCCGTCTGCGGCAACGGGCACGCCGACAAAAAGCAAGTGCAGCAGATGATCCGTGTTTTGCTCGGACTCAAATCCGATCCGAAGCCGGATGACGCTGCAGACGCCTTGGCGGCCGCGCTGTGTCTTGCGTTTCACGCAGGTCCGGCGCAGGAAGAATACCGGATCAAATAGGAGATAACCATGTACGCATATATTAAAGGAATCGTTGATGAAACGGGAGCGGACCGTGCCGTGATCGAAGCCGCGGGCGTCGGCTATGAGCTGTTCTGCAGTTCGATGACGCTGAAAGCGCTCACGGTCGGCGAACAGGCAAAGCTCTTCACGCATCTGCATCTTGCGGAGGGCGTACAGGCGCTTTACGGGTTTGCCGATCCGGAAGAACGCGAAATGTTCCGGAAGCTTCTGAACGTTTCGCGCATCGGTCCGAAGGTTGCTCTGTCCGTGCTGTCAACGATGACGCCGTCGGATGTACGTGCCGCGATCGTGACCGACAATCCCGCAGCCTTCGACCGGGTTGTCGGCATGGGACGCAAGACGGCGCAGCGTGTGATTCTGGAGCTCGGCGAATCGATCCGTCAGGAATCCGTCGGCATGGCTCCGATCAAGCAGGAAAGCGCGAAGCCTTCCCTGCCGACGCTGCAGAGCGAGGCGGTTGCAGCACTGACGTCGCTCGGGTACGACGGACTGACCGCATCCCGCGCCGTCGCAAAGATCAAGGAAGCCGACAGCGTGGAAGAACTGATTACCAAAGCCTTAAGAAGCATGGCAAAGGGGTAAAGCATGCAGGACGACAGACTGATTTCCTCCTCCCTGCAGGAAGAGGACGCAAAAAACGAATACAGCATCCGCCCGCACTTTCTGTCCGAATACATCGGTCAGGAAAGCGTCAAGGAGCATATGCAGATCTATATCGCAGCGGCGAAAG
>JAZNHI010000066.1:0-5904 GCA_045576895.1 Clostridia bacterium
TCCTTACATTTCATTCGGAGCGAAAGCGGCCGCACATTTTCAGCTGTTTGTCAAGTGCTTTTTGCAAAATAAAAAGGCTTCTATGTTTTTTCTTCTCATAGAAGCCTTTGCGTCATCTTATCTTAATGACATTGGGTTCAAAGCCGTCTCTTTTTTTGTTGCGTCCGCGGGGGCTTCTATGGTATACTGGTTTCAATGAAAACAGGAGGTCAGATACATGTGGAAATTCTCAGAACTACCCTATGAACGCGTGGACGTCGACAAGTTCATTGAGGATGGATTGAAGCGGATTGACGCGTTCGAACACGCGGCGACTGCCGAAGAAGCGGTTGCGGCGTATTACGCGATGGACGAGGCGATGCAGAAGGTCGCGACGCAGTTCACGATCTCGCACATTCGTCACGACGTCAACACCAAGGACGAATTCTACGACGCGGAGCAGACCTATTACGATCAGAACCTTTCTAAGACGATCGTGCTGAATGAAAAGCAGCTGAAGGCAATGGTCAACCACCCGTTCCGCAAGGAGCTGGAAGCGGCGCTCGGAAAGATCATCTTTACGCAGGCGGACGCGCAGGTGAAGCTCGCCGACGAGCGCCTGATCCCGGGCATGACGCAGGACCAGATACTGCGGAGCAAGTACAGTAAGCTCACCGCAGGCTGCACGACCGAGTATATGGGCGAGACCTGCAATTTCTACGGACTGCTGAAATTCATGCAGAACCCGGACCGCAAGATCCGTGAAGGCGCGTTCCGCAAGTGGGCGGAGATGTACGCCGGGATCGCGGACGAGCTGGACGATATCTACGACGAGATGGTCAAGGTCCGCACCGAGCAGGCGAAGCTGATCGGCTATGAGAACTACATCCCGTTCGCATACCTGTCCCGCGGGCGCTACGATTACACGCAGCAGGACGTCGAGCGCTTCCGCGAGGGCGTCAGGCAGTATATCGTGCCCGCCGTCGCCCGCATCCACGAGCGGCAGGCAAAGCGCATCGGCGTCGACAAGCTGCGCTACTACGACGAGTCCTTCTGCTATCCGGAGGGCAATCCGACGCCGCACGGCACCGAGGAGGAGATGGTGAAGGCCGCGCAGGAGATGTACCGCGAGCTGAGCCCGGAGACCGGCGAGTTCTTCGATTTCATGGTCGAGCATCAGCTGTTCGATCTCACGTCGCGCCCCGGTAAGCATATGGGCGGCTACTGCACCGATCTCATGAGTCTCAAGGCGCCGTTCATCTTTTCGAACTTCAACGGCACCTCGGCGGACGTCGACGTGCTGACGCACGAGGCGGGACACGCGTTCCAGGCGTACGTCGCGGCGCGCGCGATCAAGCTTTCCGAAACATGGCAGGCGCCGATCGAGATCTGCGAGGTGCATTCCATGTCCATGGAGCACTTCACCTATCCGTGGATGGACAAGTTCTTCGGCGACGATGCGCCCAGATACCGCGAAGCGCACCTTTCCGCCGCGCTCGCTACGATCCCGTATCTTACGATGGTCGACGAGTTCCAGCACCGCGTCTACGCAAAGCCGGAGATGACGCGCGAAGAGCGCTACGGCGTCTGGCACGAGCTGGAGCAGCTCTATCTCCCGTGGCGCGATTACGACGGCGATCCGTTCCTCGAAAAGGGCGGATTCTGGATGCAGAAGCAGCATATCTTCCTGTATCCGTTCTATTACATCGACTATGCGCTGGCGCAGATGGGCGCGTTCGACTTCTTCCTCCGCATGCGCGAGGATCGCGAGCGCGCGTGGAACGACTATCTTGCGCTGTGCAAAGCGGGCGGCACGGTCGGCTACTTCGATCTTCTGAAGATCGGCAACCTCCGCAATCCGTTCGACGAGAACACCGTGAAGGATATCAGCGAGGCGATCGAAGCGCTGCTGTAAATCGTTCTGTCAACGCGGGGAGTCCCTTGAAAGGACTCTCCGCTTTTTTGTTTACAAGTGTAAAAGAGTTGTAAGAAGCGAAAAAAACCCTTGACATTTTGCTTTATTCTTATATAATTAAGACAAGATTAATCTTATAAACTTAAGAATACCTCGAGGTACGCAAATGGACACAAGACTCAAAGACAACGAATGGATCATCCTGCATGCGGTATGGAAGCAGAATCCGATTGACCTGAAGTCGATCATCCGGTCCGTGCAGGAAGACAATCCGCAGATCGGCTGGGACTATAAGACCTATCACAGCTTTCTCCGGATCCTTCTGGACAAGGGGTATCTGAAGGCGGTGAAGTCCGGCAAAAACAATCTCTACAGCCCGGGTATCACGTACGAGGAAGCGATGTCGCTGGAGGCGGACAGCCTCGTTTCACGCCGTAACTTCTACGGCTCTGTTTCGGGGCTGATGATCAACATGGCGGAACAGGGCAAGCTGACCGATCGTGAAAAGCAGGATCTGATGGAGCTTGCAAAGCGGCTGGCGAGAGGCGAGGTATGATCCCGACGTCGGAGGACGCGCAGACGATCCTGAAAACACTTTTGGAGATCGGCGTCTTTGCTTCGGCGATCTTTGCGGCGATCATGGGATTCCGCTTGGCGTTCAAGAACAGGATCCGACCGGCGCTTCGGTTCGCCCTGTGGTTCCTGCTTCTGCTGCGGCTGACGGTCCCGTTTACCGTGAACAGCGCGGTGCATCTCATCGTGCTGCCCGCAAAGGAATCGGTCTCCGTACCGGTCGAGGCGCAGGCGGAAACGACGGTGCGTCCGGTCACGCCCGCCGCGGTTGCGGTAACGCCGAAGCCGTCTGTGCAAACGGACCCGACGCCCGCACCGAAGGAAGAAGAACGCGAAGTGCAGAAGACGGCGACGCGGCTCACGGTATGGCAAATCCTGCCGATGATCTGGATCGCGGGCGCGATCGTGCTTCTCGTGCGAAGGCTGTGGATGCGCGGGCTGCTTGCCGCCCGGCTGCGCGCCGGCGCAAGGATTCCCGATGCGGAAACCATGCGGGAATTCCGGAACCTGTGCGGCGAGATGCGCATTCGCAGAGCGGTTCGGATCCTGGAGGTGCCGGACGTGACAAGTCCCGCGCTGACGATCGGGCTGCGGCCGACGGTCCTTCTGCCGACGGCGCTCCTCGGAGCGGATCGGGAACGGGAACGCCGATTTGCGCTTCTGCACGAGCTGACGCATCTGAAGCGCTGCGATCATTGGGTGATGCTTTGGTACGGCATCCTGCGGTGCGTCTGGTGGTTTCATCCGATCGTCTGGCTGATGGAGAAGTCCTTTCGGACGGATATGGAGTCCGCCTGCGATGCAAAAGCGGTCCGGAGCATGAACGCGGAAGAAAAGCTTCTTTACGCGACGCTTCTGCTGGAGCTCGGAAAGGACCGGACCTTGTAGAAAAGGGGAACACGACATGCCGCACGGCGGCTGAACAGAAAGGAGAAAACGATGAAATTATTCAATACAAAGAAATCCACGCAGGAGCTGATCGGACTCGGTATGGCGCTGCGCGCGGACAAAGATACGATGGAAACGCGGATCCGCGGGATCTTCGGCAGACAAAGGACTGCGCGCGGCACATCCGCTGCGGCGATCCTGCTGATCCTTGTGCTGGTGTTTGCTTGCTTTACAACGGCTTGCCGCCCGGTTCTTGCCGAGGTTTCGCCGAAGAAAGCGCCCGCTTTTGACGACAATTCTCAGGCAGCTGCGCAGAGCGCGTCGCTGCTGCAGTTTGACGGATATGCCAAGGGCGTCGTCGACGGAAACAAGATCACCGTGACGGACTCTAAAGGCGCAAAGCACGAATTCACCTGGGTGGACGAGGGCGTCCGACAGTACTCGAATCCGATCCCGGAGGGAACATACGCGTCCCCCGCGGACGTCGCGCTGCATGCCGCGGAGGCTGCCGTGACGATCTCCTGCGGCAAGATTCCCTCGAGCGAGATCCATATCAACCAATATCAGAACGAGGGGATGGACCTTGTTTACTACGGGATCGGCTTTGACGGAAGTCCGTTTGAAACGGACGGATCCGCGTACGGATATGCGGACGCCGTGACCGGAACCCTGCTGCTTCTGGATATGGACGACTGGGGTGTGCAGGCAAAGCAGTACGGCAGCGAAACCATGAACGGGAAGATTTCCTCCTGGAACTGGGAGGATGAACGGTACGCGGCGGCGCACACCTCCGAAAAAGCGCTTGCAACGGCGACGGAGCTGATTCGCACCTGCTTCCCGACGGGAGAGATCATCCCGCAGGATCCCAACGTGTGGGACGCCGGTTCGCACACGGACGGCGAGCAGATCGGCTGGGCAGGCGGATATGAAGCCATCGTGGACGCCTATATCCGGATGGACAAGGATCCCTGCTATTATGTGCAGGTTGCCGTGCCGCTTGAGGACGGCGTCGAACCGCATATCACGATCTTCGGCTGCTATCCGCTCGGCTGGGACTACTGCTGCAATCAGACACATGATCCTGCTGTGCTCAAACAAGAGTTGGCAGACTTGGAAGCTATCCGAAACGGCACGCTGAACACGGACGACGGTGCATATGAGCCTGTTCCTACGCCTGTGCCGGGCGCGTCCGATCTCGCGGCGTATGCCGATCAGGCGGAAGCATATATGGGTCAGACCTTCACGCCGATGGCGGAAGACTGGAAGGAGGGCGACAGCCCCGAGGAGCTTTCCAAGATCTTCCTCGTTCGCATCGGCGCGTATCTGGACGACGGGTACGAAAGCAGCGAGCCGACCCGCGACCCGAGTGCGGTTTTTGCCGAGGCAAAACGCGGCAACGTGCTTCGCTTTGCATGGAACGATCAGGTACGCTATGCGGTTTATATCGGCGACGGACAGATGGTGTTTGCCGACGCGGAAAAGGATCGGATGATCTGCTGCGCGTATGTCGCGGACTGGCTGAACGATGCGAACGGGAAACCGGACTGCACCTGCAGCATTCTGACCTGGCGCTGACAGGCGAATTCTTCCGGAAAGGATCGAAACGGGGACGGGAAACCGTCCCCGCTTTTTGCATATAACTATAATGATATACATATATCAAATATAAAATTATTGACATAACAGACGGCGCTGTGCTACAATCTGCGTATCACGCAAAGGAAGGTACCGTTATGAAATCACATGACGCGATCCGCCGTATGGTGCAGGCGTCGCTTCTCACCGCGCTGGCGGTGATCCTCTCGATCTGGCCGAAATTCCCGATCTTTCCGGCGGTCAGCTGGATGAAATTTGAGTTTTCCGACATCCCCGTTCTGCTCGGCGGGTTCTCGCTCGGTCCGATCTTTGGACTGGCGATCGCGACGCTGAAGGCGCTTCTGAACGCGCTGCTGACGGGCGACGCAAACTACATCGGACTGATCATGAACATCGTTTCGACCGGCGTTCCGACGGTGGCGGCGGCGCTTCTGTATCAGCAGAAAAAAACGCGCAGACGCGCCTATGTTGCGCTCGGCGTGTTCCTCGTCACGCAGATTGCGGCGATGGTGCCGATGAACTACTTTGTCGGCAGTCTGAACTTCAATCTGATCCTCGGCATCGCCCCGACGTACGCGAAGGCGCGCGAGATGATCGCGCCGCTTTTGGGCTGGGTTGCGCTGTTCAACCTCATCAAGGGCGCGGCGACGACGGTTGTAACCGCGATCGTGTACAAGCCGCTTTCGCGCACGGTGCTGAGCAAGGACCTGCTGGCGCCGAAAGCGCGCAAAGAAACGCAGGAATGACTTGATAATCCTATGTAAATTTGTTATAATACGAATCATTGTAAACGACGCGAAAAGGAAAGCGGCATGAACCTCGCATACTACGCAAACTATGTGACCATCGTGGAGGAAGGCAGCCTGACGGCGGCGGCGCGAAAGCTGCGGATCGCGCAGCCCGCGCTCTCGAACCAGATCAAGGCACTCGAAACCGCGTACGGCGCACGGCTG
>JAZNHI010000067.1:0-30872 GCA_045576895.1 Clostridia bacterium
GTAGCCATGTCGTTCTGTGAGCCAAGGAGTTGAACCAAATCCTTGTCTTCCTAAGACCGCTTGGCCTCCGACTTGATTGTCCGGACGCTAAACATGTGATCTTTACGGGCGGTATGACCGCATCGCTGAATACGGTCATCAAAGGGCTTGTCCGTCGAGGTGATCGTGTTCTCGTTTCTTCGTTCGAGCATAACTCAGTGATCCGTCCCCTCGTACAGCTCGGTGCAGAGATCGTCCGCATCCCCGCAACGGAGGACGGTATTTCCGATCTTGCAAAGCTTCCGGATGATCTCCCCTCCTTTCGGCTTTGCGTACACACCTTTGCCTCCAACGTCAGCGGCATGATCCAGCCGATCGAAGCTTTGTCTGATGTCCTGCATGCAGCAGGCGTACCGCTGTGTATTGACGCTGCGCAGGCAGCCGGACACTTCCCGTCTTCGATGAAAGCGCTCGGTGTTGATGCGCTTTGTATGCCTGCGCACAAGGGGTTCCGTGCGGCACAGGGACTCGGAATACTCTGCCTTTCTGCGTCTTTTGCCGATCGTCTTGATCCGCTGATCTCGGGAGGAACCGGTTCCGTTTCAGACAGCTATGAGATACCGCAATTCTATCCGGATCGATTGGAAGCCGGTACCCTGAATCTGCCCGGCATCATGGGGCTGAAAGCTGCGTTGGATCGGATCGATCTGTATGAATGCCGATCGCATGAGCTTCGGTTGATGCGGCTCTTTTCTCAGAGGATCAAGGATGATCCGCATATTCGCATCCTCGGATCTTTAGAACCCGATCGGCGCGTTGGTGTGTTTTCGATTGATTTTCTGCGTAAGGACAACGCCGAGATATCGTTTCTGCTTGAAGAAGAATACGGGATTCTGACACGCTGCGGACTGCACTGCGCGCCGGATGCACATAAAGCGTTCGGGACGTTTCCGAAGGGCACTGTCCGATTCAGCTTTTCTCCCGCAACGACGGTTCGCGAAATTGAGATCGCAGCCGAAGCCATTCATGCGCTGTCATAATAAAATATATAGTTTCTTAAGCGCCGTTCAAGGCGCTTTTTTATTGCAGGAAAAAGCGATTCGTTGTATAATCATTTTATATCCGTATATATACTTCGAAGGAGGATTTTATGAAACAGATTCAAGTAGCCCTTTGGGGATTCGGTGCGATGGGCAGCGGTATTGCAAAGGTTCTGCTGACCAAAAAAGGCGTTGAGATTACCGGCGTATGCGATATCCATCCGGACCGCGTCGGCAAGAGCATCTACGACCTGCTGGGCGTGGAACGCGGCGATCGCAGCGACGTAAAGGTTATCGGCGATATCGATGCAGCTTTGACGCCGAAACCCGATCTGTGCATTCTTGCAACCGATTCGTTCACCAAGAAAGCATATCCGAAGATCTGCCACCTGATCGAAAAGGGCGTCAACGTCATCTCCACCGCGGAAGAAATGAGCTATCCGCGCGCACAGAATCCGGAGCTTGCGGACAAGATGGATGCACTCGCCAAAGGCGCAGGCGTTTCTGTTCTCGGCACCGGCATCAATCCCGGTCTGATGATGGACCTTCTGGCGATCTGCCTTTCCGGCTGCATGACGGATGTCGAACACGTTCTGTGCAAGCGCGTCAACTCCCTCTCCCCCTTCGGTCCCGCCGTTATGGAAGAGCAGGGCGTCGGTCTCACCGTCGAACAGTTTGAAGAGGGCTGCAAGAACGGAACTTTGGCGGGTCACGTCGGCTTTGCAGAGTCCGTCGGCATGATCGGCGAAGCGCTCGGCTTTGAGATCGATCGCTTTGAGCAGCAGATGAAGCCGATCGTTACGACCGTCGATCGCAAATCCCCGTATGGCTTTGCGAAAGCAGGCGACGTTGCGGGCGTCAACATGACCGGTCAGGGCTATATCGGCGACAAGGTTATGATCGATATGATTCATCCGCAGCAGATCGAGCCCGAACTCGAAGGCACCTATACCGGCGACTACATCACGCTGACCGGCACGCCGAACGTCAACATGCAGATCAAGCCCGAGGTCAACGGCGGCATCGGCACGATCGCCATGTGCGTCAATATGATCCCGCATGTACTCAACGCAACGCCGGGTCTCAAGACGATGATCGATCTGCCCGTACCGCATGCGATCATGGGCGATATGCGCAACTATCTGAACAAATAAGGAGCTTATCATGGCAAAGAAAAACGATTGGGTACAGATCCACATCAATGTTCTGAAGCCCGAGGAACGCGCGGCGAATATCCCCGAGGATACGCGGCATGTCCCGCTTGAAATGTGGGTCAAGGGACATCTAATGAATGATACAGCCGAGATCGGCGATCTCGTGACGATCACGACCAAGACCGGACGCACAGTGGAAGGAACGCTTTGTGCGGTGAATCCCTCCTTCAAGCACAATTTCGGCGATTACGTTCCGGAGCTCGATCAGATCGAAGAAACCGTCAAGACCATTCTGTTCGGAGGTAGAAACGATGCGTGACAACAGTTATTCTGCCGTAATGGCGCGCAAAAACGAGATCATGAAGCGTGCCGTCGGAATGGACTACGATAAATTCGAAAGCGGTTCCATCGCATTCGATTACGAAGCCATGATGGCTGCAACGGGCTACACGCTTGACGCCGTCCGCAAGATCCAGACCGAAGAATTCCAGATCGGAAATACGCCGATCTATGAGCTCAAGAATCTGACTGCGCTCGCCCGTGCTTGTGCTCCCGAAGGGATGGGCGCACGTATCTTCGTCAAGGACGAAGCATCCAACCTTTCCGGCAGCTTCAAAGTCCGCCGCGCGGCGACAAGCATCTACCAGGCAAGAAAGATGGGCTACAAAGGCGTCATCTCCGCAACGTCCGGCAACTACGGCGCTGCGGTTGCGGCATGCGCCGCAAAAGCGGGATTGAAGTGCATCGTCGTGCAGGAATGCTTCGACTCCAAAGGCATCGGTCAGCCGGAGATCATCGAAAAGGCAAGAAAGTGCGAAGCGCTCGGCGCCGAAGTCGTTCAGCTGACAGTCGGTCCGGAGCTGTTCTATATGTTCCTTCGCATGCTTGAAGAAACCGACTATTTCAATGCATCGCTCTATACGCCGTTCGGCATTGCCGGCGTTGAAACGCTCGGCTATGAGATCGCGCAGCAGTGCCGTCTGATGCTCGGCAGAGATCCCGACATGGTCGTCTGCACGAACGCCGGCGGCGGCAACCTGACCGGTACCGCGCGCGGTCTCAAGAAAGCAGACTGCAAGGCAGAAGTCGTCGCGGCAAGCGTCAACCTCTCGGGTCTGCATATGGCGAGCGATCACCAGTTCAATCTCAAGTCGTTTACGACCGGACACACCGGCTTTGGCATGCCGTTCTCAACATGGCCGGACCGCAGCGACGTCCCGAGAAGCGCCGCAAGACCGCTCCGTTACATGGATCGGTACGTGACCGTGAATCAGGGCGAAGTATTCTACACCACGGAAATGCTCGCAGCGCTCGAAGGCATGGAAAAAGGTCCTGCCGGAAACACCTCGCTTGCAGCGGCGTTCGCGCTTTCCCAGACGATGCCGAAAGACAAGATCATCGTTGTTCAGGAAACCGAGTATACCGGCGCGGGAAAGCACGTCAACGCGCAGCTGAGCTTTGCAAGAAGCAACGGTATCGACATTCATTTCGGCAATCCCGAAGAGGAAGTTCCGGGCAAGAGTATTATCCTCCCCTCCCATCCATCGATGATTAAAGCACGCCCCGCCGATATGACGCATCTCCGTGCTTCGCTGATTCGCAATGCGCTTAAGATGACCGGCAAACAGCCGACCGACGCCGATATAGACTTCCTTGCGGAAGAGACCAAGACAGACAGAGAATTTGTAAAGGAGCATCTTGCATGAAACGCAACGACGACTTTGAAACAAGAAGAGAGCATCTCAAAGACCTCTCTGACGCCGAACTCGAAACGCGGTTCTGGTCGCTGATCGAAGAACTGATCGATCCCCTGCTGAAGCTCGGATATGAGAACACGACGCCCGCGATCGAACGCAGCGTACTGCTCCGCATGGGCTTCTCCTCACTCGAGGCGAAAGCGCTCGTGGAGGGCTGCATGGAACACAATCTGATGGAGCACGGCGCAGGCAACGTCGTCTATCGCCTCTCCAAAAAGGACGGGATTGACGTTCGTGCCGCAGGGCTCAAGCTGATCGAGAAGGCTTGCTGGGACGAAGCGGGAGCATTGTTCGGAGGTGAAAACGCATGAGCGATTACAGATTGGATAAAGATACCAAGATCGACGTTGCGGAGATCCTCAAGGACCTCGAGCATTATCATCCCCGCCGCCGCGGCTGGACCTGGCGCGAGCCGGTTCCCGGACTGCAGATGGGACCGTTCACGTACGAAGACGCAAGCAAGCCTCTGAAGGACAGCGTCGGTCTTCCCCCCGCCCACTATTTCGGCGATATCGATCCGCAGCCGCTTCCTGTCATCACGACGGAGATCGCTTCCGGACGCTTTGAAGACGACATCCGCCGCATGCGCATGGCGGCGCATCACGGTGCGGACCATATCATGGTTATCCGTACCGCCGGGCAGAGCCACTTCGACGGCTTGATCGAGGGCACGCCGCAGGGCATCGGCGGCGTACCTGTGACACGCAAGCAGGTCCGTGCGCAGCGCAAAGCGCTCGATATGATCGAGGACGAAGTCGGTCGTCCGATCAACTATCACAGCTACGTTTCCGGCGTTGCCGGTCCGGATATCGCCGTCATGTTCGCCGAGGAGGGCGTCAACGGCGCGCATCAGGATCCGCAGTACAACGTCATTTACCGCAACATCAATATGGTCCGTTCGTTCGTCGACGCATGTGAATCCAAGAAGATCATGGCCTGGGCGGACATGGCGCAGATCGACGGCGCGCACAACGCGAATGCAACCGCACGCGACGCGTGGAAGGTCATGCCGGAACTGATGGTGCAGCACGGCATCAACGCGCTGATTTCCGCCAAAGTCGGCATGAAGAAAAAGAACATCTGCCTCTCCACCGTTCCGCCGACGGCAACCCCCGGCCCGTGCATCCACATGGACCTGCCCTATGCCGTTGCACTTCGCGATCTGTTCCACGAGTACCGCATGCGCGCACAGATGAACACGAAGTACATCGAAGCGTCTACGCGTGAAGCGACGGTCACGCACGTTCTGAACATGGTCATTTCGAAGCTGACGAGCGCGGATATCCAGAGCACGATCACGCCGGACGAAGGCCGCAACGTGCCGTGGCACATCTACAACATCGAAGCGTGCGATACTGCAAAGCAGGCGCTGATCGGTATGGACGGACTCATGGAAATGGTCGAGCTTAAAAAGGACGGCTATCTCCGCGAGAAAGCGCGTGAGCTCAAAGAACGCGCGATCCTGTTCCTTGAAAACATGATCGAGCTCGGCGGGTACTTCAACTCCGTCGAAGAAGGCTTCTTTGTGGACAGCGGCATGTTCCCCGAGCGTAACGGCGACGGTATCTCCCGCAAGATCGACGGCGGCATCGGCGTCGGAACCGTTATCAAGCGCGCAGCGGACTATTGCGCACCGGTTACCGCGCATTACGGCTACAACAACGTTGCGCAGTACGATCCAGATGCGGTTGACGATCCTTCCAGGCTGATCGGCGGCTGCACGTTTGAATGCCCGGATAAGATCCAGTATATCGACGAGCTCGACGAGACCGACAACGTATATCTTCGCATGGACGAGGTCAAGGACTTTGCGGGTCCGAACGCAAAGCTCATCAAGCCGGAAATGGAATGGCTCGCCGACGGTACGGTGATGCTGACCATGTTCTTCCCCACCGACGTTCGTCACGCGGAAGCGGCTGCACTGGAGATCGGCAAGCGCATGAATCTCTGTGAATGCGAAGTCATCAACCGCGAGATCATGCACCGTGCAGAGGGTACGCGCATCGAAATGAAGGGCAAGGTCGCTTTCTCCATCAACATGGACGATCTGCAGCTCCCGACCGTTCCGGATGTGCTCAGCGACGAGGAACTCTGGGACGCGATCGACAAGAAGCCGATGCGCATTGTTGCCGGTACGATCGGCGACGATGAGCATTCCGTCGGTCTTCGCGAGATCCTGAATATCAAGCACGGCGGCATCGAAAAGTACGGCATCGAGTGCATCTATCTCGGAACCTCGGTCCCGCCCGAAAAGCTCGTGCAGGCTGCAATCGAAACGAATGCAGACGCCATGCTTGCTTCCTGCATTATCTCGCACGACGATATCCATTACAAGAATATAGCTAAGGTCGACCGCATCGCGCGTGAAATGGGCGTACGTGACAAGCTGATGTTTGTTGCGGGCGGCACGCAGGTTACCGATGAAGGCGCGCGCGCAGCTGGCGCAGACGTCGGATTCGGACGCGGATCGCACGGAAACCATGTTGCGACATTCCTTGTGAAGGAACGCGCAAGAAGAGAACAAAATGCACGTTAACGTTCTTGTAGCGGAAATCGGATCGACAACGACGATCGTCAACGCGTTCGACGGTCTTGGTTCGGCATCGCCTCGTTTCGTTGCGCAGGGCAAAGCCCCCACAACGGTCCTCGACGGCGATGTACGGATCGGGCTTCAGAATGCCGTTGACGATCTTCTTCTGCATACAGGCGAAAAGACGCTTTCGTATGACCGGATGCTGGCTTCCGGATCCGCCGCGGGCGGTCTTCGTATGACGGTGCACGGGCTTGTCCGCGATATGACGGTGCGGGCGGCGGAAGCTGCCGCACTGGGTGCGGGCGCGATCATCGTACAGACGACTGCGGGTAAGATGAACGAGTTCGATCTGGAAGATCTCGAATCGGCAAGACCGAATCTGATCCTGCTTGCCGGCGGAACCGATTACGGCGAACGCGAAACTGCCGTGTACAATATGCGCGCGATCGCAGAACACGGTCAGAAAACGCCGATCATCTATTGCGGCAACGTGCAAAACCGGACGATCGTCTCCCGCATTGCGGCAGAATACGGCATTCCTCTGTCCATTGCCGACAATGTCTATCCGCGTCTTGACGAACTGAACGTGGAATCGGTCCGCAAGGTCATCCATGCGATGTTTGAAGAGCATATCGTTAAGGCGCTCGGTATGGAGCATATCCGCGATATGGTCAACGGTGCGATCCTGCCGACGCCCGGTAGCGTCATGCTGTCTGCGCAGCTTCTGTATGACGAGATCGGTGATCTTGCCGCGATCGACATCGGCGGTGCAACGACGGACGTTCATTCCGTTACGGACGGTTCGCCGGAGATCGTATCCATGATGACCTCGCCCGAGCCGAAAGCAAAACGAACCGTGGAAGGCGATCTCGGTCTCTATATCAATGCGCACAACCTGGTCGATCGGATCGGAACCGATACCCTGAACAAGGAACTCGGGATCGATACCGCCGCCGTGATGCAGGCATATCTGCCGATTCCGGAAACCGAAACGCAGTTCAGACTCACAGAACGGCTCTGTCTCGAAGCAGGACTTGTCGCTCTGGATCGGCATGCCGGCAAGCTTCGGCATCTGTATACCCCGCAGGGACGACGGACGATTGCGGAAGGCAAGGATCTGACTTCGATCAAGTGGCTCGTCGGAACCGGCGGTGCACTGACCCGGCTTCCGCATCACGAATCGATCCTTCGTACGATCGCAGACTGCAACAAAAGCCGTATGCAGCTTCTGCCCTCCCCCGGTACTGTTCGATTGCTGTTTGACAACGATTACATCATGGCGTCGGTCGGCGTCCTTTCAAAGGAGGATCCCGAATCCGCGCTGCGACTTCTCAAGGAGAGTATCCGATGGAACGAAATCCAAAACTGATCATTCACAAGCAAAAGCTTCTGCACAACATGCAGACGCTTGTCAATGCCGCGCACACGCAGGGCGTACAGATTGCGCTTGTTTCAAAGGTCGTTTGTGCGCATCCGTCCGCGATTGACTGCATCAATCGGAGCGGTGCGGATATGCTTGCGGATTCCAGAATCGAAAATCTTGAAAAAGCGGTCACAGATCTTCCGAAGCTGATGCTTCGGATTGGCATGCCGGAAGCTGCCGAAGATATCGTCCGTGCTTCCGATATCAGTCTTGAAAGCGAGAAAGGGACGATCCTTGCGCTTGAAAAAGCGGCGGAGAAGCTCGGCATGAAGCATCGTGTGATCCTGATGATCGATCTGGGCGATCTGCGCGAAGGGATCTTCTTCCGTAATCGCGACGAAATCCTTGACACTGCGCGAACCGTGAAAGCCTGTCCGCATCTGGAACTGTACGGAACCGGCACGAACCTTACCTGTTACGGTTCTGTTCTGCCGGATCGCGATAATCTCGGAATGCTCGTTTCGATCACGGAATGGCTGCGTACGGAGCTCGAACTTCCGATCCCGATCATCTCCGGCGGTAACAGCACTTCGCTGCAGTTGTTGCTTGACGGCACGCTTCCGACCGGAGTCAATCATCTGCGCCTCGGCGAATCTGTCATGTGCGGCGTAATTCCCGGCATGTATACGGCGATCGAAGGGTGTTGCCAGGATGTATTTCAGCTCGACGCGACGATCGTGGAATGTAAGGAGAAGCCCTCTTACCCCATCGGAACGCTCAGCCGCAATGCGTTCGGCGAAACGGTCGAATATGTGGATAAGGGCATCATGCGCCGCGCGATTGCCGCGATCGGCAGACAGGATGTGCTCGTCGACGGACTGACACCGATCGATCCGGATGTGGAAATCATCGGTGCAAGCTCTGACCATCTTCTGCTCGATCTCACAAAGGCAAAGCATTACAAAGTCGGCGATACCGTTTCCTTCGGTCTCGATTACGGTGCGCTTCTTTCCGCAAGCACAAGCGCTTATGTTACAAAGGAGACCGTTGACTGATGCCCTCGCTTGTGTATAAGGTGCATTTTGTCGATTCCGTCAAATCGACCAATACCACGGTAAAATCTCTTGCAAAGGAAGGTACGCCGGAGGGCTATGTGCTTGCTGCTTCTTCGCAGACGAACGGACGCGGCAGACTGAATCGCGTGTTCTTTTCGCCGAAAGGTACCGGGCTGTATGTCTCGATCCTGCTTCGTCCTTCCTGTATGCTTCCGCCGTACGCATTAACATGTATGTCTGCCGCTGCGCTTGCCGAAGCGATCGAGGATTATCAGGTCGAATGCGGAATCAAATGGGTCAACGATATCTATGTAGACGGCAAAAAAGCCGCTGGTATTCTGACCGAGAGTCGTCTGAATCAGGACGGCAGCTTTGATTATGCGGTTGTCGGGATCGGCGTGAATCTCTATCCTCCCGAAAACGGATTCCCGGATCATCTGTCGGAAAAGGCAACGTCGCTGTTTTCGGGTGTTCCGGATGAGGAGCTTCGCAAACAGTTTCTGAAAAGACTCCTGACGCGGTTCAAACGATACTACGATCAGCTCCCGAAGATCGCATTCTTCGAGTCCTACCGCGACAGGCTGATCTGCTGCGACAAACAAGTTCTTGTTTCGGAGCCGGACGGTGTGCGATACGGAACCGCCGTCGGCATCGATCGTTCGTTCCGTTTGCTGGTTCGGTATGCAGACGGAACGGAATGCGCGTTGGATCGCGGAGAAATCGAATTCTTGTAAGGAAAACGTGTGCCCGAAAAGCACACGTTTATTTGTGTTTACAGGGTTGACAGAAATCTCCTGAGTTCGTTTCTTGACAGCTGCAAAAGAGCCGTTTCGTCGATTCTGACGAGGTTCCCGTTTGAAACCGTCAGCTCGCCGTTGATAAAGACCAGTTCGCAAGGGCGATGATATCCAACGTTCCCAAACAGATTCAGCGGATCGTCGATTGCGCATAACAGATCCGACGATTCCTTTTTGATTGCAAACACGTCTGCCGCTTTGCCGGTTTCGATCGAACCGAGATCGTCTCTGCCAAGGACTTTTGCGCTGCCGACAGTCGCGAGTTTCAGAATCTCATAACCGCTCGGCGCTTTGTCTCCCCAAGTCAGGCGATGCACGAGAAACGCAGCGCGCATCTCATCCATCAGATTGGAGCCATCGTTGCTTGCCGAACCGTCAACCGCCAGTCCGACCGTAATCTTTCGGGACAGCATATCCGGAAGCCGCATCACGCCGCTGCTTAGCTTCATATTCGAAACCGGACAGTGCGCGATCTTTGTTCCGGTCTCCGCGATACGATCCAGTTCGCAGTCGTTGAAATGAATGCCGTGCGCATAGAAGACGTCCTTCCCCGTCCATCCGAGCGATGCAAGATGTTCGAACGGACGCTTTCCGAAAGCAGAAAGCGTATAGCGCTCCTCATCCTTCGTTTCGCAAAGATGTGTATGCAGCCGAACGCCGTACTGTCTGGCAAGGATCGCACTTTCACGGTACAGCGGACCGGATGCGGAAAACGGCGAACATGGCGCAATCACGACTTGCCGCATGGATAACCGGCTCGGATCATGAAAGGTTTTGATTGCCTTTTCGCTGTCCTTCAGGATCGCATCAACCGTCTGCACCACGGAATCCGGCGGAAGTCCGCCGTCCTTTTCGGAAAGGTCCATACTTCCGCGGGATGCGTTCATACGAATCCCGAGCGCTTTCGCCGCTTCAAACTGCGCGCCCAAAAGCTCTCCGCAGTTCTCAGGAAAAACGTAGTGATGATCAAAACACGTCGTACAGCCGTATCGCATCAGCTCCGCCATGCCCGCAGCAGAGCTCAGGAATACCGTTTTCTCGTTCAGGTTTTTCCAAACGCCGTAGAGCGCTTTCAGCCAGTCGAACAGCTCGTAATTCTGCACCTTTCGAAGGTTGCGCGTAAAGTATTGATACAGGTGATGATGCACGTTGATCAGTCCGGGATAGACGATCAACCCTCTGCAATCGTATTCACGGTCCGCTGTACGGTCCCACGGTCCGATGTGCGCGATCTCTCCGTTTTCAAACCAAAGATCCGTATCGCGGTACACGCGATCCAGTTCATCGCAACTAACGATTGTATCGACCGATTTCAGACGTGTAAGCAAATTCATCACCTCCGATCCGATTATAACAAATCGCTTGAAAAAAGAACAGACCTAATGTATACTGTAATTTGAAATTTCGGATGGAGAGTTCCATGATCAAATTCGACAATATCACGTTTCAATACGAAAATGCGCTTTCTCCTGCACTTGCCGATGTATCGCTTGAAATACAGGACGGCGAGTTCGTTGCGATCGTCGGTCACAACGGCAGCGGAAAGAGTACGCTTGCAAAGCATGTAAACGGTTTGCTTCTGCCGACCAAAGGTACCGTTACCGTAAACGGGATGGACACGCAAAACGAAAGCAATCTCCTTAAGATCCGCCAGCTCGTCGGCATGGCTTTTCAGAATCCCGACAATCAGCTTGTTACAACGGTTGTTGAAGAGGATGTTGCTTTCGGACCCGAAAATCTCGGCGTGTCTCCAAACGAAATCCGTGCGCGCGTCGATGAAGCGCTCGCTGCCGTCGGCATGAGCGACTATGCCGAGTTTGCCGTGCATCATCTTTCGGGCGGACAAAAGCAGCGTATTGCGATCGCCGGCATTCTGGCGCTGAAGCCGCAGGTCCTTGTTCTTGACGAAGCTAGCGCAATGCTGGATCCGAGCGGCCGCGCAGAACTTCTGCAAACAATCGAACATCTGCATGCGCAGGGTATGACCGTTCTGATGGTTACCCAATATATGGATGAGACGACCGGATGCGATCGCGTCGTCGTCATGAAGGGCGGCAGGATCGTACTCACAGGTACGCCGTCCGAAGTGTTCCGTCATACGGACCTCCTTTTGGAAAGCAATCTTGTTCCGCCGGAAACGGTTGTTGTTCGTGATTCCCTCAGAGAACTGGGGTATGCACTTTCGGACAGTACGCTGACTGCCGCGCAGCTTGCGGAGGAATTATGCCCATTACTGTAAATCATCTCACATTTGCATATACACAGGGCGGAAAGCGCCTTGAACCGACGCTCAAAGATCTGACCTTCACGATCGATGAAGGCTCTTTTCTCGGCATCATCGGTCATACCGGCAGCGGAAAATCGACATTTGCGAAGCATTTGAACGGTCTTCTTTTCGGAGAAGCCGGAACCGTTACGGTCGACGGGCACGACGTTTCCCAAAAAGCAGAACGTAAAATTGTCCGTGAGCTTGTAGGCATGGTATTTCAATACCCGGAATATCAGCTGTTTGCGGAGACGGTTTTTGACGATGTTGCTTTCGGTCCGCGCAACATGAAGCTTGAACAGGATGCCGTAAAGGAACGTGTTCTTGAGGCAATGCAGCTTGTCGGGCTCGATCCGGAACGGTTTTCTTCCCGTTCCCCCTTTGATCTTTCCGGCGGCGAGCGCAGGAGAGCCGCAATCGCCGGTGTTCTTGCAATGCGTCCGAAATATCTTGTCCTGGACGAACCGATGGCGGGACTCGATCCGCTCGGAAGAAGGGAAATTCTCTCCCTTCTTGAAAAGCTTCGTACGGAATCCGGATGCACGATCATCATGATCTCACATTCGATGGATGATATCGCAAACCACGCGACAAAGGTCCTTGTGCTTGAACAGGGATCAGTCTTCCTGTACGATACACCGCAGGTTGTTTTCTCGCACGCCGAAGAACTGCAGAAGATCGGGCTGTCGGTTCCGAGCATCACAAAGCTCTGCATCGAGCTCAATCAGCGCGGCGTCGATATTCCGCAAACGATCTGTACGGAACAGGCATTTATGAACTGGATCCGGGAGGTGAAATGCCATGCGTGACATTACGCTCGGTCAGTTTGTCGCGGGAAATTCCGTGATCCATAGGCTCGACCCCCGCACAAAGATCGCCATGATGATCCTTTACATCGCAATGGTATTTCTTGTCAAGAAGATCTATTTCATGACGATTCCCTTTGCGTACCTTGTCCTTGAACTGATTCTGTCCGGCATCTCTTTGCGGTACATTGTCAACGCTTTGAAGCCGATCCGGTTCCTGCTGATCTTCATGTTCATTCTGAACCTGTTCTTCACAAGCGGAGAGAATGTATGGCTGGATCTCGGATTCTGGAAGCTGACCGGCGAAGCGGTCCTGCAGTCTTTCTTCCTCTCGATCCGCATCGTTTTGCTTGTCGCCGGTGCGTCTATGCTGACGCTTGCGACCTCGCCGATCGCTTTGACCGACGGAATCGAAAAGCTCCTTGCACCCCTGAAGATCTTTCATTTCCCTGCGCATGAACTTGCCATGATGATGACGATCGCGCTGCGCTTTGTTCCTACGCTTATGGACGAGTCCGACAAGATCCGCAATGCGCAGATGTCACGAGGCGCAGATTTTGAGAGCGGCAATATCTTCCGGCGCGTCAAGAGCATGATCCCGATTCTGATCCCGCTGTTTGTTTCTTCCTTCCGGAAAGCCGACGAGCTGGCGATCGCAATGGAATCCCGCTGTTATCACGGCGGCGACGGCAGAACGCGAATGAAGCAGCTGAAATTCCGCAACGAAGATTTGTTTGCAATGCTGATTACACTGTTGTTTGTCGCGGTCCTGATTGTACTGCTGATCGTACTGAAATGAGACGGATTCGCATTATCATCTCCTATGACGGAACGAACTATGTCGGCTGGCAGGTACAACCGAACGGTATTTCCGTGCAGGAACTTGCGGAAAAAGCATTGTATGAACTGACAGGCGAACAGATTCGTCTGGAAGGCTCCGGACGTACCGACAGCGGCGTACACGCAAAAGCGCAGGTCGCACACTTTGATACGAATGTACGCATGGCTGCCGACAAGTTTGCCGTTGCCATGAACATGCATCTTCCGCCCGACATCCGGGTTCTGTATTCGGAGGAATGCGATCCGCAGTTTCATGCACGTTTTTCCGCCAAAAGAAAGATGTATGCATATACCGTTCAGCTCGGCGCGCATGCGGATGTGTTTACACGGCTTACTGCGCTTCATTTGCACTTCACCCCGGATCTTGAAGCGATGCAGGCTGCCGCAAAAGACGTTTTGGGCACACATGATTTCAACGCTTTCAAATGCACCGGCAGCAGTATGGAAAACACGATCCGCACGGTTACAAGATCCGAGTGGGTCCAGACCGGAAAGTACCTGACATATTTTGTGGAAGGGAACGGATTTCTCTATAATATGGTTCGGATCCTTGTCGGAACGATGCTTGAGATCGGCAGCGGAAAGCGTCCCGCCTCCGACATGCAAAACGCGATCGAAAGCGGTCTGCGTTCGGATGCGGGCGCAACGGCGCCCGCACACGGTCTTTGCCTGATGCGGGTTGTGTATCCGGATTTCGATACCGAGGAGGTCCTGAACCGTGAATGACCGGAATTGGATGGATGCAGCGTTATCAGAAGCAAAACAGGCGCTTGCCGAGAACGAAGTTCCTGTCGGCGCCGTCATTGTTTTCAGCAACAAGATCGTAGCTTCTGCGCATAATCGCTGTGAATCTTCGCATGATCCGCTGCAGCACGCGGAAATGCTTGCGCTGAGGGACGCATACCGTATCCTCGGAACGCTTGACGGATGTACGATGTACGTCACTTTGGAACCCTGCGCAATGTGCGTCGGAGCAATGCTGCATCTGCGCCTTCCCCGCCTTGTCTTCGGAGCATACGATTCGGAATGCGGATGCTGCGGATCAAGGATCGATCTCGGAGATCACTGGTTTGATCACACAGTTGAAACGATCGGCGGTATCTGCGAATCGGAATGTGCTGAATTGCTGAAGACTTTTTTTCTTACGCTGAGAAAATAATGTTGCATTTTTCAAATCGATGCGTTATACTATTCGGGCATGGAGACGTATCGAAGTGGTCATAACGAGAACGACTCGAAATCGTTTGACTGGTGATGAGCCGGTCCGTGGGTTCGAATCCCACCGTCTCCGCCATTCAGCCGCAGGTATTTTCCGCCTGCGGCTGATTTTTTGAATTTTACCTTTATTTTTCTTGCAATTCAAAGCTTTATTCGCTATAATATATAGGCATTTTGAACTGGAGGCATTTATGAAGAACGAACTGATTGGCAACTGCATCGTGGGACAGTCCGGCGGACCTACCTCTGTTATCAACGCCAGCATTTACGGCGTTATCCGCACCGCTCTGGACGACCCGCATATCAATAAGGTTTACGGTGCTGCGCACGGCATCCGCGGCGTCATCGACGAAGTCCTGTACGACATGGGCAAGGAAGCAGCTTATGAGCTTTCCCTGCTTCTGAACACGCCTTCTTCCGCGCTCGGCTCCTGCCGCTATAAGCTCAAGAACTACGAAGAAGATGATTCCGACTATATCAAGATCCTCGATGTATTCAAGAAATATGATATCCGGTATTTCTTCTATATCGGCGGAAACGACTCAATGGATACCTGCAATAAGATCAGCAAGTACATGCAGCAGGTCGGTTACGAATGCCGTATCATGGGCGTTCCGAAGACGATCGACAACGACCTGTACGGCACCGATCACTGCCCCGGCTTCCCGTCCGCGGCACGCTATATCATCAGCACCTGCATGGAGCTGTATTTGGGTGCGCGCGTTTATGACAAGCCGAGGATCTGCGTTGTCGAGATCATGGGACGTCACGCCGGATGGCTTGCTGCGAGCGCAGCGGCCGCGACCTATACCGGATTCGGTCCCGATCTCATCTATCTGCCCGAAACCGATTTTGACGTCGACGAGTTTATCAATGACGTACGTGAAGTCTATGAAGACAATGGTAAGGTGTTCATTGCAGTTTCCGAAGGTATTCACGATAAAACCGGCAAGCTGATCTCCGAATACGGTTCGGAAAATGCTGTGATCGACTGCTTCGGGCACAAGCAGCTCGGCGGGCTTGCATCGACCCTCGTCAGCATCCTGAGAGAGCATTTTCAGGACACCAAGATCCGCGGCATAGAATTCTCCCTGCTACAGCGCTGCGCGTCTCATGCGGCTTCTCAGACCGATATTTCGGAGTCCTTTGAGGCCGGACGCGTCGCAGTCGAATACGCCGTTCACGGCATCACCGATAAGATGGTCGGCTTCCGCCGCAAAACGGACGAAGAAGGAAACTACAAGTGCGAGATCAAGCTGATCGACCTCGACGCCTGCGCGAATACCGAGCGCAAGGTCCCGCGTGAATGGATCAATTCCCGCGGCAACGGACTTCGCAAGCCGTACATCGACTATCTGCTTCCGCTGATCCAGGGCGATCCGAAGATCCCGCTGCAGAACGGTCTTCCCCGCTTTGCCAATCTCAAGAAGATCAAGGCAAAGCCCCCGCGCAAGATCCAGACCGAAAAAAAGGATAAAGAATAATCAGTACACAGGGACGATCGATCGTCCCTGTTTTCGTTCCGACAGGATTTACTTTTGGAAGAAAATGTGTTATTCTTCAAAAAGAATAGCGAGGTATCTATGAAGGAATTCTGCTCCTTTCTCGGGATCAAAAAAGGAATAACCGCTCTGATCGGCGGCGGCGGAAAAACGTCGACGATGTACGCGCTCGCGGAATATCTGAAAACGAAGGGCTCGGTCATAGTCTGCACGTCCACGCATATTCTGCAGCCGGAGCAATACCCGTATTGTCCGCATCTTTGCGATCCTTTGAAAGCCGGAGACGTCGTTTCGGTCGGAACAAGAGACAACCGAAAGCTCTGCATGCCGGAACAATCCTTCCAAGAGCTCTCGACTTTAGCTGATTTCGTCCTTGTCGAAGCAGACGGATCACGACAGCTCCCGTTGAAAGCGCATGCAGGTCATGAGCCTGTGATCCCTCCCGAAGCGAATACCGTCCTTGCAGTGATCGGAGTTGACGGTATCGGCAAACCGATCGAAGAAGCTGCGCACAGACCGGAGCTGTTTGCAAAGCGTTGCGGCGCATCCGTACACGATACCGTTACACCCGCAATGATTCATACCGTTCTTTCTTCTTATCCGAGATGCGACGGCATCATCATCAACAAGGCGGATGATCCGGATCTGATCAATCGGGCAGAATCGCTCGCAGATCTGTTCAGCATTCCGGTTGTCATCACCGCATGGCAAACGGAACATCCCATCAAAGCATACCGGAGGAATAGCATATGATCCTGATCAAAGGCGCGGGCGATCTTGCAAGCGGCGTCGCCGTGCGGCTTGCACATTGCGGATATCGGATTGTGATGACCGATCTCCCCCATCCCACCTCGATTCGCCGCACCGTTTGCTTTTCTGAGGCAATTCTGCAGGGATCGGTCTCCGTTGAGGATGTGACGGCAGAATATGCGGGTTCGATCGAAAGTATTCCCGCAATTCATGAAAGAGGGCATATCGCTGTTATTGCAGATCCGGATGCTGCATGTATCAAGGATCTGCATCCGGATGTCGTTGTGGATGCGATCCTCGCCAAGCGCAACCTCGGAACGACGATTGTTGATGCTCCGATCGTGATCGCACTCGGTCCGGGCTTCACTGCCGGCGTCGACTGCCATGCTGTGATCGAAACCATGCGCGGACACGATCTCGGGCGCGTCATCCTCGACGGATCCGCTGAACCGAATACCGGCATTCCCGGCAATATCGGCGGATTTACCGCAGAGCGTGTATTGCGTACACCGAAAGACGGCGTATTCCGTGAAATCCGTCATATCGGCGATATCGTTGCAAAGGGTGATCCCGTTGCCTCGGTCGATGACGAAATGATCCTTGCGCCGATTGACGGTCTGATCCGCGGTCTGCTGCCTGCCGGTACACCGGTTCGCAAAGGAATGAAGAGCGGCGATATCGATCCGCGTCCCGTACCGCAGCACTGTCATACCGTTTCCGACAAGGCACGTGCCATCGGCGGAGGCGTACTCGAAGTAATTTTGATGCTCCAAAGGAGAATGCAGCATGTTTAAGAAAACCGTCAAAGCCATTCGATCCGGACGCTCGCCGATTCTGTTTACGTCACTGTCCGGCAGCATGGGCGCGACTGCGCTTTTGGACGGTGATCGATCCTACGGCGAAAAATCCATCATACGTCCGATACCATCTGATGTGCAGCTTCCGGTCATTCTTGACGATGTGCTGATCGAGCGCATCACAACTCCGCCGCATCTTGTGCTCTGCGGCGCGGGGCATGTTTCCGTATACACGGCAAAGATTGCAAAGATGGTGGGGTTCAAAGTAACCGTGATCGATGAACGCGCGGACTTCGCAAATACCGAACGTTTTCCGGAAGCGGATGCGATCGTGAATCTACCCTTCCGCAAAGCTTTGGATACTATCAGCGATCCGAACACCTATTATGTGATCGTAACGCGCGGGCATAGGGACGACAACCTTTGTCTGGAAACGATTCTGAACAAGCCATACGCGTATTGCGGCATGATTGGAAGCAAATCCAAAGTCAGAATTGTTTTCAACGATCTGATCTCACGCGGCTACCCGGAAGAAAAACTGCAATCCGTTCATTCCCCGATCGGTCTTCCGATCGGCGCCGCTACGCCGGAAGAGATCGCCGTGTGCATTGTCGGAGAAATGATTCAGGATAAAAACGGATCGAATCGCGGCTGCGAATGGGATGCAGCTCTCTGCAGCGCAATCGATACGATCCGCGAGCCGTACGCCATGGTGACGCTCATCGACAAGAAAGGCAGCGCGCCTCGCTCCACAGGAGCGCGTATGATCGTCAAACGAGACGGGACGATCATTTCCTCGATCGGTGGCGGATTCGGCGAATTTGAGGCTTCTGTGCACGCAAAGGAGATGCTGGAGCACGGACCTTCCGTGATGCGCTATACCTGCAGGATGAACAACACGGATGCTGCGGAGAGCGGAATGGTTTGCGGCGGAACCATCGATATTCTGATTCAGATTATTGAGGTGTAATATGGAAGATGAAATCAAACTGACAAAGCTTGCCAAATGCGCAGGATGCGGTGCAAAGGTCGGCGCAGGCGTACTAGCAAAGCTGTTGTCCGATCTGCCGACGCTGCATGACGATCGTTTGCTTGTAGGGTATGACAAAAGCGACGACGCCGCTGTGTATCAGCTTTCCGACGATCAGGCGCTGGTACAGACTTTGGACTTCTTCCCTCCCATCGCGGATGATCCCTATACATTCGGACAGATTGCAGCGACGAACGCGCTTTCCGATATCTACGCTATGGGCGGTGAACCGAAGCTCGCGCTGAACATCATGTGTGTTCCGAAAACGATGCCGAAGGAAGCGGTACATGATATCCTGCGCGGCGGATATGAAAAATGCGCCGAAGCCGGCGCTATCATCTGCGGTGGGCACAGCATCTATGACGACGAACCGAAGTACGGGCTTTCCGTGACGGGATTTGTTCATCCGGACAGGCTGTGGAAAAACCACGGCGCCGAACCGGGCGACGTTTTGTTCCTTACAAAACCGATTGGCATCGGCGTCCTCACGGCGGCGCAGCGCGGCGATCTTCTGGATCTGGAAACGCATGATCTGATGATTCGCCTGATGACGACGCTGAACAAAAGCGCAAGGGATGTTCTCGTGAACTATGATGTGCACGCGTGCACCGACGTCACCGGCTTTTCTTTTCTCGGGCATCTGTACGAGATGTGCAGCGGATCCGGTGTTTCCGCAGAGATCGACGTCCAAGCAATCTCACTGATTCCGGAAGCACTCGAATTTGCGCGCATCGGAATTCTGCCCGAAGGCATGTATCGAAACCGTACGTTTGCTGAGCATGCGGTCGACGTCGGCGATACAGAACTTGCAGTCTGCGATCTGTTGTTCGATCCGCAGACGTCCGGCGGCTTACTTGTTGCCGTTGCAGCGAAAGACGCCGACGCCGTTTTTGATGCTTTAAAGCAAAAGGTTCCCTGTGCGCAGCGAGTCGGCATTGTTACTGCAAAGCAAGAGAAATCAATTTATCTGAAATAGCCCGAATACGATCCGGTTTTCAGCACATGCAAGAAACGAGCGGCAATTGCCGCTCCTTTCTGATTTTTAGTTTGTGATCAGTCTGCCGGAACAAACTCAATCCAATCCATCGTGTAGTCCTGCAGCGGACGAAGCTGGACGGTACCCATATCCATGACCGGTACGAAGATACCGTAATCAACGTAATCGCCCACCTTGACGTCTTCGCCGGCACAGGTCGCAACGATATCGATCGCTGCCTGACCGTCCGTAACGCTGATCGTTCTGGTGCCGTCACCGATCTCGGTAACGCCGATGACTTCGAGAGAATCAAGCCAGAACGTGCCGCCGATGAACATTGCCGGATCATCGGTGATATCCTTCAGCGTCGTGGAGTATCCGAGCGCAATCGGGAATACCACGTAGTAGAACAGATAGTCACCGATATCATACTCCCAAGCGTCGTTCAGAAGGAGCGTATAGGTGATCTCAGCATTGTCGAGTCTCGGGCAGCCATAGTAGTTGTCGAGTTCGCCTGCAAAGACGAATGCGTCGCCGATATGGACATTCTCAACAAGCGACTTATCCGCAAGGTTGATTGCGATACCGGTCGGCTGACCTTCCCACGGATCAATGGATACTGCATAGATCGTATCTTTGTAGACTTCGGAAACGAATGCCTGTACCGGAACGACCTCGCCGAGCATCTCCTTGTCGTTGAGGATCTTATCGACTGCGAATTCAACAGTGCCGTAGTCATATCCGCCGACTTCCACTGCGCCGGTCTTCAGATTCAGGGTATAGTTCTGGACGTTGGTCGCATAGTCGATCGCCTGGAGCTGGATGTACTTGACGTCTTCGGGGACTTCAGACAGATCAAATACCATCTCAGACGTTCCTGCATCGCCTACGCCATAGCCGAGGTTTCCACCGTCGAGCGCGGAATCATAGTAGAACGCTTCAGCGAAGCACATGCCGGAGCCGTTATCCGCAAAGTTGACGGTAACAGTCTTGGCATCTTCATCCATGGCAACACCCGTAATGACCGGGGACTCGGTATCGACGAGGAGCTGGAACTGATACTCAGTATTCAACGGAGCATTCGGATAGTCGATCATGGTCTCGTAGGTCACGAGGCAGATCGTTCCGTTCGGTACGTATTCACCATACAGCATAGATTCTTCATTGGTGACCATACCATCCCAGTAGAAGCTGCCGCGCGGACCCCAGGATGCTGTGTCGTTGTCAAAGTATGCTTTGCCGAGATACTCGGTATCATCAACATAGTAGACTTCGCCTGTCATAGCATCGGTGACCGTCATGATCAGATGACGTGCGTTACGGAGCTGGATCGGTTCGGAATAGAACTCGTCTACCAGGAACTGCGTACCGTCGGTGTTCTCATTGGAGATCGCGTTGTGCAGCAGATTGTCATACGTGTTCAGGAGATCTTCCCAAGCAAGCGCCTGAATCTCTGCATCACCGATGATCGTTGCTGCCGGGTTCGTGGCAAAATAGGTGTATGCACTGCCGGAAGCGCTGTTCAGACCATATGTCATGTGCGGCTTGATGTTGACCTCCATCGGAGTAAACAAGTCGGTCGGCAGATATCCTGCTGCAGCATACTCCGGATAATACACATTCTCCGCCGCGAAATACATCAGGTAATCCTGACTGTTCGCCCAGACTCTGTCAAGAACCGGACCCTGCGTCCAGTCGCCGTAGAAGCCATTGAACGTGAAGTGTGCATCTGCATTTGCGATTCTTGCCGTCGGCGTATAGGACGGAAGCGTTTCGAGACCGACAACCGCGCGGAGAATGAACGCCGCATCCGCTGCGGTCACGGAACCGTCCTGATTGACGTCCGCAAAGAACATTGCGGTTGCATCGAGCGTCGTAAGACCGACAGCATAACGAAGAATCTCAGCAGCATCGGCAGCGGTTACCTTGCCGTCAAGGTTTGCATCGCCGAGAATGCCGGCAGCAACCGGGGAATCGCCTGCCGCAGCCGGATCCTGGTTCACGAAATACACATAGCCTTCAACGAAGTTGCCGTTTGCAAACGTTGCATCGAAGTATTCCTTCGCATCATCGTCAAGCGTAATCGTCAGCTTGCCTTCATAGGTTCCGTTTGCAGGAACGGTGATCGTGGTCTCACCTTCCACGGTGATGCCCATGCCGTTGAAGAGATAATCAGAAGTCAACGTGTTGTAGCCCTGGGTGACATAGTCATACAGGCCGTAAACATCAAGATCGTAAACCTGATCTTTATCGCTCAGGTTGACTGCCGTATAACGCATATTGAATACGCCTGTCTTGTCGGGATCGTCGTACACATTGACGATCGGCTCTACGAAATAGATCGGGCAGGTAACGGCATTCTCAAGATTGATGATACCGGAACCGCTCTTTCTCGGAGAGTACAGATACCCTTCTGCGTCGATCGGAAGCGTTGCGGTGGATTCCATGATGTCCTCTGCAAGCTCTGCACGCTGCGCCTTGGAGAGCGCCGGATACTCGTCTTTCAGATACTGGGTAAGCAGCAGGAACGAACCGCATGCATTCGGCGATGCCATGGACGTGCCGCTGTATACTTCGTATGCATCGGGTTCACCGGCAACGGAAGAATAAATCATACCGCCGGGAGCGCTCAGCGTCGGCTTCAGCTCAAGAGACGGCGTGGTGCCCCAGCTCGAGAAGTCGCTCATGAGCCATGCATTCGGATTCTCAACTTCCGTCTTTTCGGACGGAACGAAAATCGTGTTGTCAACATCGAGACCTTCCAGGATCGTCAGACCTGCCGTCTGCTGAATGCTGATCGCAGGTACATAGTACGGATCGATCAGCATGCCGATGGAACCGCTTGCATTGTTGAACAGGACCATACCGATCGCGCCCTTCGCCGCAACGTTGGCGTTCTTTTCGGAGAACGACAGATTGCCTCGGACAACAAGTGCAACCTTGCCTTCCACTTCATCGGGAATCTCTTCGGGAGAACCGGTGCCGCAGTATACGAGTTCAAGCGTCTGATCTGCGAAATGATCAAGCCAACCATGCTCGCCGTCGCTGCAGTTGTCTACGTAAGAGAACGCTTCGCCGTTATAGACGATCGCAAGAGACGGATATGCAAGGTTTTCCATGGATGCGACGGAAACGTTGCCCTCATAGGTGGACGGACTTGCAACTTCGGCGTAATCAGCATACTCAGAAAGCACATAACCGTTGCCTGCAAAGTTGCCCGAATTGTACGCCATGGAGTATTCATTGCCCGCGGAGATGCAAACGATAACGCCAGCCTGATCAAGCTTCTTATAAACGTTGCCGAACTCCTGATCCAGCTCCCAGTCATAAACGAAGCCGCCGGGAGCGCCGATGGACATGTTGATCGCATCAACACCAAGGAGGAAGCAGTCTTCCAAAGCTGCCATGTAGATGCCGGAGTTCGTGCCGGAAGCTTTATCTGCAAAGATCTTCATGAAGACGAGCTGAGACAAAGGCGCTGCGCCCATGAACTTCACCGCACCGTCTGCAGAGATTGCAAGACCGGTGATCGTACCGGAAACGTGAGAACCGTGACCGTTGTAGTCGGTTACGTCGTCGTCTTTGTCATAGTAGTCATACGAGAACGGAACCTTTACGGAGAGATACTTGCCTTCGACCGTCGTAGGAACGGAAGAAACGTACTCTTCTGTGAAAACAGGATCCTCAATGAGGCCGTAATCCTGGAACGCTTCATGTCCGATGTTCAGACCGGTATCCAGAACAGCGACGACCATTCCTTCGCCATACAGACCGATGCTCTGCATCGAGTATGCGCCCGTGATGACGTTTGCATTTGCCTGATTGGGCTTCTGCAGCTCGGGAGCGTTATACTCGTTTGCAACATAGACCTTCTTGACACCGTCCATCTTTTCCATCGCGGCAAGGTTCTTGTATGCCGTCTGGACAGACATACCGTTGATCAAAGCGGTGTAATCATACAGACGCGTTGCTTCGAACGGCAGGTCCTTGAAGAAGGTGTCGTGTGCACCGGACAGGCGGTTCTGAACAGATTCGGCTTTCTTTGCACGAATCTCTTCGGCTGTATAAGTATCGCTCAGTGCGGGCTCATCGAACACAACGATCGCGGTAACGATCGCTTCGGGATCGACTTTCTTGTCCGCATAGAGACGCTCATCCAGCGTTTTGAACGTTCTGTCGGTCTTGCTCTGGATGCGTTGCTCAGGCGCTGCGGTTTTGCGCGATTCCAGCTTTTCGACTTTCTTTGCATCATCTGCAAAGGAAGCGGGCAGGACGCTCAGCACCATGACCAAAGCAAGCATGATCGCAAGTATGGTTCTTGCTTTTTTCATCCATGTATCCTCCTTATCAATATTAGTACACAAGTGTACAATACATGCGCTTATATTATATTATCCGGACCCCCTCTTGTCAAGAATTATTCACAAATTCTTCTGCCTGCGAAGATTCCCGAAAAACGCAGTAATAACTGCTATTATCAGACAAAAGCAAGCAATCAGTCGATAATATATTTTAAATTTCACAATATATGAAATGAACAGGAATCCGATTCCGAACAAAAAGTATTTACCGCGAACCATCAGATTTTCAAAAAAGAGGAAGATCTCATCCGATCCGCTCTCTTTTGCATCCGGAAAAACAAGGCTGTACAGTTCCGCGCGTTCGATCACCCTGACATGCGGCGCATTTCGTTCAACTGCTTCCTTGACGGATCGGTCTGTTCCGAATACGCCGATCGCGCCTGCTCCGGTACGAATCTCTTCCAGCACGTCGAACACATCCGCTTCCCGTTTTCGGATCAAGCGAAAGCCCTTCTCTCCCGTGATCCGCTCGAGCTCCCCATCGCTCATTAAAAGGATCCTCTCCTGTTTTCTGTTCCGTGCATCCTTTCTCTTTTCTCTGCCGATACGCACAGAATACGAACAGCACCGCAGCATCATCGTTATCGTGAACGCCAATATTAAAAGAATAAGGATGTTTCCCCGTCTGTTTCCCCGGCGGATCATCGGATAAACCGAAGCCGAGATGATTGCAGACAGGACAATCGAATCGATCAGAACGGAAGTCTTTTTCAATATCCGACGAACGGAAATGCGGTTTTTCATAAAATGAGTGTTGCCAAATCAAGGACGTTTATTCTATAATTATAATATGAAAACGAAAATCGGTGTATTCGGGGGGTCCTTCCACCCCGTCCATAACGGTCATCTTCTTCTTGCAGAACATGCGGCAAAGCAGCTCGGCATCGATCGCGTACTGTTTGTGATTGACCGCATCCCTCCGCACAAAACCTTGGCAGAAGGCGCAACGGATGCGCAGCGGCTCGAAATCCTTCGTCTTGCCGTTGCGGACCGTCCTGCATTCTCCGTCGAAACGATGGAGCTGGAACGTGAGGGCACCAGCTATACGGTCGATACGCTCTTTGAGCTGAAAATCAGATATCCGGATTCCGAGCTGTTCTTCTTCATGGGGTCCGATATGCTGAATTCCTTTACGACCTGGCGCTCTCCGGAGGAGATCGCAAAGCTTGCCGTCCTTGTCTGCACCGTCCGCGGCGGTCAGAGCGGCGGCGAACGGCAGACGGCGGAAATGTTGAAAGAGCGATACGGCGCAAGCGTGATCCTTCTCGATGAGGTATCCGCGCTCTCCTCTACGATTGTGCGGGAACGCATCCGGGATGCGCTTCCGATCGACGGTATGATTCCGGATCGTGCCGCGCATTATATCTATCTGAACGGATGTTATGAGCCGAAAGAGCTCATGCCTTTTTATGACAGGCTCAGAAAAGAGCTGAAGCCTTCCCGCATGGAGCATACGGCATATGTGCTCGAAACCGCGATCGGACTTGCCGCGCGCTTCTGTGTCGATCCGATAAAGACGCGTATCGCTGCACTTCTGCACGACTGTGCAAAATATCTGCAGGAAGCAACGCTTCTTTCCTACGCGGATACGGAGCCGCCGATGCTGCCCATTCTGCATGCGCCCGCAGGCGCGGATTATGCGAAAAATGTATACGGCGTCACGGATCCGGAAATCCTCAGCGCGATTCGTCTGCATACGACCGGGGATGCGAACATGACGCTGCTTGAAAAGGTTATATACCTTGCGGATATGATCGAACCCTCCCGCTCGTACGAAGGTGTCGAAAAGATCCGGAAAGCGGATTCGCTGGATGAAATGATGCGTCTTGCTTTATTGCGCAGTATTTGTTATATTAAAGAAAGAGATTTGCCCATCCACCCCGCAACGCTGCGGGCACTGCATGATTTAGGAGGTACGATGGAACGGTTCGGCGAACAGGATGCCCTTGCGATCTGCAAGGTTCTGTATGAAAAGAAAGCGAATGATATCCTTGCGCTCCACATCGGCGACAAGACGATCATAGCCGACTGGTTTGTTGTGGCAAGCGGAACGTCCGTAACGCACGTACGCGCACTGTGCGACGAGCTCGAAGAAAAGGCTTCGGAGCTTGGTCTTTCGATCCGGCGTAAGGAAGGCTATGAGGAAGCGCGCTGGATCGTTCTCGATTTCGGCTTTGCGCTGGTACATCTCTTCCATCCGGAAGAACGCGCCTATTACAACATCGAACGGTTATGGGAAGGCGACGACAACATGATCCGCTATCCCATTTCGGAATAATCTTACTCGGAGGTATTATTATGGATCTTGCAAAGTATATCGATCACACCCTGCTGAAGCCCGAATCGACGCGTGCGGATATCGCCCGCGTCTGTGAAGAAGCAAAGCATTACAACACGGCAAGCGTCTGCGTCAATCCCTGCTGGATCGGCTTTGTCGCCGAGCAGTTGAAGGGAACCGATATCAAGCCCTGCTGTGTGATCGGGTTCCCTCTGGGTGCAACGCTTCCCGAGGTGAAAGCATATGAAACTGCCGCGGCGATCCGCGACGGCGCAAAGGAAGTCGATATGGTCATCAACGTCGGCGCGCTGCGCGGTGCGGAATTCGAAACGGTCTATGAAGATATCAAAGCCGTCGTCGACGTGGCTGCCGGCAAGGCGCTCGTCAAGGTCATCATCGAGACCTGTCTTCTGACCGACGAACAAAAGGTTATTGCTTGCAAGCTTGCAAAGCATGCAGGCGCGGACTATGTCAAAACCAGCACCGGATTCTCCACCGGCGGCGCAAAGGTCGAAGATATCCGCCTGATGCGCGAGACCGTCGGTCCCGAGATGGGCGTAAAGGCAAGCGGCGGCGTGCGTACCAAAGCGGACGCCGAAGCCATGATCGCTGCCGGCGCAAGCCGCATCGGTGCAAGTTCTTCGAAGAAGATCATCGAGGGCTGATCCTGTGAATCAAAAACCGCTCGTACAAACGTACGGGCGGTTTTGTGTTTGGAGAATTTTCAGGCTTCATAAAACATGACGTTCTGTGCGCGCAGAAAATCCTTGATCACATCAAGATGCGTATTGACTGCAAGATGCATTGCGCCGTGATTGACGAAGGATTCGTGATTCGGCGTTTCCATCTTGATATCCGCACCGAGCAGCATCACGCCGATCCCGCTCTGCATGCCGACGATTCGTCCTTCCGTATCGAAGAGCGGCGCGCCGTTCATTCCCAAAGGACCCGCGTTTGTGGTTTCGATCGCAAACGTCCGTTCGCCGTCGGACAGGTAGCGAGTGACGGTTCCGTCAAGCGCGAACAGCGAGGAGGAGACCTTTCCGACGTCCGTGAATTCGATCGCATCCTGTTCCGTATTCATGCGGAAGTTCTTGAATTCCGGCATCGGATACCCGATCCTGCATACGCTCTGCCCCTGCTTCGGCGAATGCTCGGCAAAGGTCACATGTCCGCGGCACAGGAATTCGCCGTCTGTCGCGAAATGCAGCAGCGCAAGATCATATTTCGGATGCGGTATACATTCGATCCGGATGTTTCCCTTTGCGCAGCCCATGAACGCATATCGGATCTGGATCGGCGTTTCCTGCGTCAGCTTCATATCTTTCTCAAGACGCTTCTGCGCAAAGCGAAAGCTCTCGTCATGCGGAAGCTCGGATTTTCTCTGCAGGTAGGTACGGTAAACCTGTTCCGCCGTTGCAGAAGCCTTCAGGATGGAAGATACGCGCTTGCTGGTGACGGCATATCCGTTTTCGTTGACAAAGAACAGCGTCGCAATATCCGGCAGGATCGCGTTATCTCCGAACCGTCTGCGGATGATGTGCATCGGGCGGATGGCTTCGCGGACGGATTCGATTGCATTTACAAACATTTTTCTTCTCCTTTCTGTTCGATCGGCTGAAGGGAAATCACATTCAGCTCGGGTGTGTTGAATACACGCGGAATCGGGATCGTGTTGCCGAGTCCGCGGGAAACATAAAGACAGGTGTTCCCGATCCAATGCTGTCCGGCGGTAAACCGCGGGAAAAAGCCCTGTCCCGGCGCATACAGCCCTTGGTGGAATACATGAATCTGTCCGCCGTGGGCGTGTCCCGAAAGCACGATATCCGGATGCTCTCCGGCATAGATCGGAAACAGCTCAGGACGGTGTGCCATTACGATGTTGAGCCGCTCGGGATCGATCATCGCGCGCAGCTGTTGCGGTGAAGCATACTGTTTCAATCCGATCAGCCGGTAATGCGGAAGATCCGTATACTCATCTCTAAGAACGATGACACCCATCTGTCGGATCGTTTCGATATCTCGCTTCCCCGTTTCTCCGAGCGAGCACTCGTGGTTTCCCTCCGCAAAGTACACGGGAGCAATCTTTTTCGCGCCGCGCACAAATGTGAGTGCATTGCGGAACGCGTTTTTGTTCCGTCGGTTAAACAGATCTCCGGTGATCAGGATCTGATCCGGCTTCGCAGCCCGGATCGCGTCGAGCAACCTTTTTTGCTCCTTTCCGAAGCTCAGATCATGCAGATCGCTGACCTGTACGATCGTTCCTGCAAAATCGATCTTGCTGTGCCGGATCTCGCTGCGCGTTACAACAAATCTGCGGTTCTCCAGGAAGAACAGTAGATATAAGATGAGCAGTATTCCGATGACGATCAGTGCAGGGATCATGTGTTGTTTCTTTCCGTCAGCTTTGCGATGATTCGGTCGTAATGAAAATGCGGTACGGTGCAGGCGCTGCAGTCCTTGATCCCATTCAAAAGATACTTCGGATTGCCGCCGCAGTCGTCCGTTCCGTACAGCGGACAGTAGCAGAACAGACAGCTGAAATGATCGGGATCGTTCGTTTTGTGGCACGGAAAGTATTCACAGGCACGGTTCTGCACAAAGCTACAGAACCGGCTTTCCGAAAGACCTTCTTCCCACCCGCGTCTTGTGATCGTATAGGTGCAGCGATCGATCCTTGTGCCGTCTGCACTAAGCGCGGAATAGCGGATCGTCCCGTCGTACCGGAATCCGCATTTCCGAACGACGCTCCGGGAACGAGCGTTGTTTACCTTGTGGAAAACGCGGATGGCGTCGAGCTGCAGTTCCGCAAACCCGAACTCGATCACAGCCTTTGCCGCTTCGGTCATGATGCCCTGTCCCCAGAAATCCGGGTGAAGAACATACCCGAGCTCGCGCACCGTCTCGGCCCTCGTCCTGTGCAGACCGACACTGCCGAGGATGCGTCCGTCAGGTTTCAGTGTGACAGCCCACGTTTCGTCTTCTTCGATCGCAGTTGCAAGATACGTCCTTGTGTCCTCGATCGTTTTGTGCGGTTCCCATCCCGCAGCGGGACCCACAAGCGGCGATTTCGCGTACTCAAATATTCCGGGCGCATCTTCAGGCGTCCATACACGAAGAATCAATCGGTCCGTTTCGATCGTTTTCATCTGTTGTCCTTTCAGATCATTTTGCCGTCGATGGACTTTGTGACCGCGCGGGACATGCGCAGGATCAGATCGTGATGGTCCGTCAGAAGATCGTAGACCAGATCCTCCGAAAGAACGCCGCGCTTCAGATCCGCAGGCAGCTTCCCCGACTCTCCGTCCTCATAATCCTTCATCCAAAGCGTGCTGCCGTAGTAGTCGGACAGCTTTTTGAGATTTGCATGGATCGCCTCATAGCGTTCCAGCGCTTCCGAAAGCGCGCGGACAGCTTCGCTTGATTCGTCCAGATATCGTTCCATACGTTCGATGCGTTCGATTTGTTTCATAGAAACCTCCTTATTCAGTGCGATCCTTTATAGCCTACCCCGTACACCGAGGTGTAGTAATCGATCCGTTGGGAATTGTTGAACACCGCCGGATAGAGATTCTGCTTCGGGTCGATGCCCGCGAGCCTGCAGACTGCGTCGTGACAGCGTTCGGTCAGATCGCGTTCCCGGTCCTTTGCACCGAGTTCGCCGTTCGGGAAGATCGGTTCGCCGATGTGGACCGTAAACGTTGCGATCTGGCGGAAGATCTTTTTCCGGATCCATCCCGGCTCCCGGTACGAAAAGCCGAGTGGCAGAATCGGTTTGTTGCTGTCGCAGGCGATATGCGCCGCGCCGCGCTTGAATGGGCGGATCGGCGCATAGTATTCCCACATGCTGCCCTCCGGATAGATGTGCAGCCACCCGTGTTCGTTCTGCAGCAGATCGCGTACTGCTTTCAGATAGGTCTTTGTTGCCGCAATGTTTGAATCCGGGATCGGGATCCCGCCGACCATGCGGATCAGCGTTCCGTTCTCGCCGTTGATGTTCGGCGCCCACGAAAGCAGATTGGAACGGAACGGACGGATCGCCCGCATCACGGCGATATAGTCCCACATATGGACGTGATTTGCAATCGATACGACGCCGTTTTTCAAAACATCGCGATGCTTTTTGATGTTCTCTCGTCCTTCGATCTTCAAGCCCAGCCGGATCCTTGCAAGCGGAAAGACGACCGTATTCAGCAGCAGCCGTATGAGGCTCTGTTTGAATCGAAACGATCTGCTGCGGTCGATATACGGATACTCCGTATCGAATACGATCCGGCGGTCCTTATGCACCTCCAGATAGTGCCTGTCCGTTTCCTTTGGGTACGGAAATTTGTTTGTTTTCGGATCAAATGTCATTCTCCCTCATCCTC
>JAZNHI010000068.1:0-23795 GCA_045576895.1 Clostridia bacterium
TAAGACCGCTTGGCCCCCGACTTACGCCGCCCGCGAGCTTTGCAAGACGCTCCTGCAGCTTTTCCTTATCGTAATCGGAGGTCGTCTCCTCGATCTGCGCACGAATGGACTTCACGCGCGCCGCGATCTCGGCGGAATTGCCCGCACCTTCGACGATGACGGTCTTTTCCTTATCGACCTTGACCTGCTTCGCGCTGCCGAGCATATCGAGCGTGGTCTCCTTCAGATCCATGCCGAGCTCGTCGGAGATCACCTGACCGCCGGTCAGGATCGCGATATCCTGCAGCATCGCCTTGCGTCTGTCGCCGAAGCCGGGCGCCTTGACCGCAACGCAGGTGAACGTGCCGCGCAGTTTGTTGATGACGAGTGTTGCAAGCGCTTCGCCCTCGACGTCCTCCGCGATGATGAGAAGCTTTCTGCCTGCCTGCGCGATCTGCTCGAGCACGGGAAGGATCTCCTGAATGTTGCTGATCTTCTTTTCGGTGATCAGGATCATCGGGTTGTCGAGCACCGCTTCCATCTTGTCGGTGTCTGTCGCCATGTATGCGGAGCAGTAGCCGCGGTCGAACTGCATGCCTTCGACGATGTTTAGTTCGGTCTTCATGGTCTTGCTCTCTTCGATCGTGATGACGCCGTCCTTGCCGACCTTCTCCATTGCGTCTGCGATCAGCTTGCCGACCGTTTCGTCGCTTGCGGAGATTGCCGCAACCTGTTCGATCGCATGCTTGTTGCCGACCGGAACGGAGAGTTCCTTGAGTCCTTCGACCGCCTCGTTGACCGCCGCTTCGATGCCGCGGCGCACCACCATCGGGTTTGCTCCCGCCGCGACGTTCCGGAGACCTTCACGAACGATCGCCTGTGCAAGAAGCGTTGCGGTCGTCGTGCCGTCGCCTGCGACGTCGTTCGTCTTGGTTGCGACTTCCTTCACGAGCTGTGCGCCCATGTTTTCAAACGGATCCTCAAGCTCGATCTCCTTTGCGATCGTCACACCGTCGTTCGTGATGAGCGGCGCACCGAATTTCTTTTCGAGAACCACGTTTCTGCCCTTCGGTCCGAGCGTGATCTTCACGGTATCCGCAAGCTGATTCAAACCGTTTTCCAGTGCTTTTCTGGCGTCCTCGCCGTATTTCAACTGCTTTGCCATAGTTATTTCCTCCTATTATTCAACGACCGCAAGAATATCGTTCTGCTTGATGACGATGACTTCCTGTCCGTCGATCTTAACTTCCGTACCTGCATACTTCTGATAGACGACCTTGTCGCCGACCTTCAGGACCATTTCGACGTCCTTTGCACCGGGACCGACCGCAAGCACTTCCGCCATCTGCGGCTTCTCCTTTGCGGCGCTCGTCAGAAGGATCCCGCCCTTGGTGACCTCTTCCGTTTCGATGTTCTTGATCACAACGCGATCGAATAACGGTTTCAATGACATAACTCATACCTCCTGTGAATCTTTTAGCACTCATTCCTTTCGAGTGCTAACCATCGTCCCCTATTATAGTGAGCCGTTTGCGGATTGTCAATCTGGGAATTGCAACGAAGTTGTGAACTCTTTGCCGATCCGTTCACGCTTCCATGTTATTCGGAAACACATCTTCCGATTCTCTCTCAAAAAAAGGTGAAAAATCGCAAAAATAATCCTTGCATTGTGTGATTCTTTGTGATAGAATGTACTCCGTTCGTATCGGGAGACCGATCGGACAAATCTTACAGGGGGTGAAATGCTTTGGCAAACATCAAGTCCGCTATGAAGCGTGCGAAGACTTCCGTTGGTGAAAACCTCAGAAATCGCATGGACAAGTCCGCTCTGAAGACTTCTGTCCGTCGTTTTGATGAAGCGCTGAAGTCCGGCGATAAGGAAGCTGTCGAAACGGCTTACCTCGCGGCTGTCAAGACCGTTGACCAGTCTGCCGCGAAGGGCGTTATCCACAAGAACGCAGCCGATCGCAAAAAGGCACAGTTGGCAAAGAAGCTCGCAGCTAACAACTGAACCCCGGTATTCGCATGACATAGCGTCCGTTTTTCCGGACGCTTTTCTTTATGCTTGCAATATTGCTCCGATGCGTTTAGAATACGGTTGAAGGAGATACGGATGGCAACGGACGGATTTACATTATACGCGTGCATACGGGAACTGAATGGCCTTGTCGGTGGAAAGATCGACAAGGTGCAGCAGCCGAACCGTGATATCGTCGTTCTGCACATTCACGCGCCGAACGTCGGCCGCGTGAAGCTGATGCTGTGCATCCATGCCGAAAACGGACGTATCCAGACGATCGCGAAGAATTTCGAAAACCCGGACGCCGCGCCCGCGTTCTGCATGCTCCTCCGGAAATACCTGATCGGCAGCCGCATCGTTTCGATCGAGCAGCAGGGTCTGAACCGCATCGCGGTCCTCTCCCTCTCCGGGCGCAACGAATTCATGGACGAAGTGCAGCTGCGGCTTGTCGTCGAGCTGATGGGGCGCCACGGCAATCTCTTTCTGCTGGACGGGTCCGGCAGGATCATTGACTGTCTGCGCCATTTCGGGATCGGCGAGAGCGCCGCGCGCATCTGCCTGCCGAACGTGCCGTACGAGAATCCGCCGGAAGCCGAAAAGCGTGATCCCTTTACGGCGACCGTCGAAGAGATCTCTGCGCTTGCGGAGGGAAGATACTCGTTCCGCTGGCTGACCGACGCGTTTCACGGCGTTTCACGGCTCTGCGCGGAACAGATCGTAAAGGACGGCACGCCGCCCGAACGCGTTGCCGAAGAGATCCGCACAGTGTTTCAGGCTATCCGTGACGGTCGGTTCGAACCGTCCGTGATTCCGGACGCAGGCGTTCTGCCGTTCGCTCCCAAGAATACCGCGTTCGTTGCCTGCAGCAGCATCAACGAGGCGCAGGACATGTTCTACCGTCTGCGCGACGAGCAGACGATCCTTGCAAAACAGCGCACCGCGCTTCGCACCGTGCTCGAGCATGCGGCGAAACGAACGGAAAAGAAGCTTGCTGAATGTATGAAAACGATCGGCAGCGAGGAGCAGATCGAACGCGACCGGCTTTTCGGCGAACTGCTGCTGACGGCGCGGAATACGCCGGGCGGACAGTCCTCCGTCACCGTGCAGAACTATTACGAGTTCCCCCCGGCTCCGATCGAGATCCCGCTGGAACCGAAGCTGTCCGCCGCCGACAATGCGCAGCGGTATTTCAAACGCTATCGCAAGAACAAAGCGGCGCGCGCTTATGCGCTCGAACAGACCGACGCGCTGAACGCGGAACTGGACTATCTCAAGGGACAACTGCTGAACGCCGCAGCGTGCAGCACGCGTGAGGAGCTTTCCGAGATCCGCGAGGAGCTTATCCGGGAGCGGTATATCCGCGAGCCCGCCGAGCAGCGAAAGCCTTCCGCATCGCACAGCCGTCCGCTCCATTACCGCACGAGCGGCGGCGTCGATCTCTGGGTCGGCAAGAACAATCTGCAGAACGAGCGGTTGATCCGCACATCCGATCCGAACGCGATCTGGCTGCACGCAAAGGGTGTTCCGGCTTCGCACGTGATCCTGAATACCGCCGGGCCTTCGCGCGAGGATCTGCATCTTGCCGCTCTGATCGCCGCCTATCATTCCGGCGCGTCGGCGTCCGAAAACGTTCCCGTCGATTATACGCAGGTCCGTTATGTCAAAAAGCCTTCCGGCGCACGTCCGGGATTCGTCAACTATTTTCATCAGCACACGCTGTACGTGACGCCTTCGCTCGGCGATATCGCGCCGTACCGCATCGAGGAGGACAAATGAAACTGTTGCTTGCAACCAACAACGCGCACAAAGCGCAGGAGATCCGTGAAATTCTGAGCGGAAGCTTTGCCGAGATCATGACCATGCGGGAAGCGGGCATTGAGCTTGAGGTCGAGGAAAACGGAACGACCTTCCGCGAGAATGCGCTGAAGAAAGCCGTCGAAACGCTCGCGTTTGCCGCCGGTCGGTTCGATGCGGTTCTTGCCGACGACAGCGGACTCTGCGTCGACGCGCTGAACGGCGCGCCGGGCGTCTATTCGGCACGGTTTTCCGGAGAAGGGCACAACGACGCCGCAAACAACGCAAAGCTGATCGAGCTCCTTCGAGACGTTCCGGATGAGCAGCGCACCGCGCGGTTCTGCTGCTGCGTTGCGCTTGCAAGGACCGGTATGGAACCGATCGCCGTGCAGGGCGAGGTCGAGGGCACGATCCTGCATGCGTCACGCGGCGAGAACGGCTTCGGCTACGATCCTTTCTTTTATTATGCGCCGTTCGGAAAGAGCTTTGCGGAGCTGTCCGCCGAGGAAAAAAACGCGGTCAGTCACAGACGGCGCGCGCTGAATCTGCTCAGGGAGGCGCTCGATGTCGAAAATTGCAGTCATATCTGACACGCACGGATCCATCGAAAACATCCGGCACTTTCTGCCCCGGCTCAAAGGGGTCGACGCGCTGTACCATCTCGGCGATCATGCCGAGGACGCACCGGAGCTTGCGCGGATCCTGAACTGCGGGTTCGTTTCCGTCTGCGGAAACTGCGATCCCTTCTCCGCCTCGCCCGTGCAGTATGTGGTGGACTGGCACGGCAAGCGGATCCTTCTTCTGCACGGTCACACCGTCTTCGGTCGTCAGCATCTCTTCTATGCCGCAAAACAGGAAAACTGCGACGCCGTACTGTTCGGGCATTCCCATGTGGCTTCGATCGAAACGTACGAAGGCGTGCTGATGGTAAACCCCGGAAGTCTCTCGCGTCCGCGCGGCGGAAAAGGTCCGAGCATGGCGCTTCTGACGCTGACGGACGAAGCGCTTGACGCCGAGCTGCTTTTTTGAACAAAGTTTTAAACTGTATTATTCACAATTTTTCAACAGTTTTATGCATTGACAAGCATAAGCATTGTCAGTAAACTGTTATACAGAAACGAACGTCTCCGAAAGGTTTATTATAATCATGAAAAGAATACTGTCCCTTGTTTTTGCCGCGCTCTTGATCTTCGGTTCCTTTTCATTCTTCCCGTTCGCCGAAGCAGGCGCGGATTCTTTTTCGCTGAGCTCCGTCTATGAACCGTACTGTATTCTCGTCAATGCAGACAGTCCTTCGAAATCCTACCGCGGGATCGAACGGGACGCGGACAAGCAGGTCTTTCCCGCCAGTACCACGAAGATCCTGACGTGTCTCGTCGCGCTCGAAAACGGCAATCTCAACGACATGGTTACCGTTTCCGCGAACGCCGTCAATTTCGGCCGCGGCAATTCGCTGATGGGACTGCAGGAAGGCGATCAGTATACGCTTCGCGACCTGCTGTACGGCATGATGCTGCCCTCCGGCAACGACGCTGCGATCGCGATCGCCGAGCATATTGCCGGCAGCACCGAAGCCTATGCCGATATGATGAATCAGAAAGCCGCCGACATCGGCATGACGCACTCGCATTTCGTCACCGTGCACGGCAAGCAGAACGATAATCACTACACCACCGTACGCGATATGGCGATTCTGACCGCATATGCGCTCAACGGCAAGAATAATGCGCACAAGGATGAATTCCGCAAAATCGTCGGCGCCGCAACGTATACGGCAAAGTCCGGTCCGCGCGAGATCTATCTTGTCAACTCGAACCGTCTTCTGATCGACACGCCGCCGACCGAGGATCTTCCCTCCCCCATCTCCTGCAAATATGAATACGCGATCGGCGTTAAAACAGGCGACACGGCGAAGGCGGGCAAGTGTCTGATCGCCGCCGCGGAAAAGGACGGCGTCACGCTGATCGCCGTGCTGTACGGCGGTACGCTGGACGATCCGGACTACAACGACGGATGGGCGGAAGGCCGCAAGGATAAATACAATGCCCGTCGGTTCCAGGATGCTGCGGCGATGTTCGATTATGCTTTCTCGGACATGGTCAAGTCTTACACCGTCTCCGAGCTTGCCGCAAACGGTATGCCCGTTACCTTTGACGTTCAGATCAGCAACGCCTCTGCCGAGGATTCACAGGGCGGCACGCTGACCGCCAACGCAGATCTCTCCATGGATACGCCCGTTTCCGTGATGCAGCCGAATCCGGATGCAAAGATCACCGATCTGAAGATCGAAGCCGTTCCGAACTTCACGAACATCTATGCGCCGATCGGCGAAGGTTCTGTCATCGGCACCGTTGAATACAAATGCAACGAAAGAACGATGATGCGGGTCAATCTTCTCGCTTCGCGCAGCGTCAAGGAAGGTACGGCACAGACGGAGATCGCGCCTGCGCCGGGTAACAGCACATCCACCTCGCACGGCAGTCTGATCGGCGATGCGAATGTCGCGGCGGTGAACCCGACTGACGGTACGCCGATCGAGGAAGAAACCGGAGGCTGCGGTCTGCCGAAGAATATGCAGTGGATCCCGATCGTGCTCATCATCGTCTTTGTTATGCTTCTGATCTGCGTTGCGCTGTTCATCCTCTACCTGCGCGCCGAAGCAAAGCGCAGACGCGCCGCCGCCCGCCGCCGCGCAAAACAGCGCGCGAGGCAGGCAGGTCAAGACTACACGCGCCGCTAAGGAGTCCTTATGAAAAAAACCGTCCTCTGCCTGCTCCTGAGTCTTCTGCTGATTCCGCTTCACGGGATCGCCGAAACATCCGAATCGACAGGATTCGACCTTGGGTCACTTGCAGAGGACACTGTATTTTTGGCAAATCTTGAGGATCCTGCGCAGTCGATTCTCGGTCTTGAACGTAACGCGGACAAGAAACGCTATCCCGCGAGCACAACCAAGATCATGACCTGCATCATTGCGCTCGAGGAATCCGAGCCCGACGAATTCGTTTCGGTCAGCAAGCGCGCATGCAATCTGTCCGGACGTAATTCCAAAATGGGACTGGAACCCGGCGAGCATTTCCGGATGATCGACCTTCTGTACGGTCTGATGCTTCCCTCCGGCAACGACGCCGCGATCGCAATCGCCGAGCACATCGGCGGCAGCATCGACGGCTTTGCCGAATTGATGAATCGCAAAGCGGAAGAGCTCGGCATGGAGCATTCGCACTTTATGAACCCGCACGGTCTGCATCACGACAACCACTACACGACCGCGCGCGATCTGGCTCTGCTTGCCGCATATGCCATGGAGAACGAAACCTTCCGCGAGATCGTCTCCACCGCCAAGCACACGGTCAAGTCGAAGGAGGGGCGCAAGCTCGTTCTGAAGAACGCCAACCGTCTGCTTCGTGACACGACCGCCGAAACCTATAAGCCCTATTCCTGCCTCTATGAAAATGCGATCGGCATCAAGACCGGCGACACGCATCTTGCAGGCAAATGTCTCGTCGCCGCCGCCGAGAAGAACGGCACGACCTATCTGCTCGTTTTGCTGAACGGTCAGAACGCGCCCGAAAAAGCGAAGGGCCGCGAGAAGGACAAGTACGCTGCGCAGCGTTTTTACGACGCGATCGAGCTGTTTGAATACGCGTTCGAGCACGATACCGTCTCATTCGGCATCGATGAACTCCGTTCCCGCAGCCTGCCCGACACATATGCCGCCGTTCCCGATCCGGATGAAACGCTCGTGACCGAGGCGCTGTACCGGATCGAATGGAACGAAGCGGACGAGCTGACGCTTCCCCGCTGGATCGCGGACGAATTGCTGCGCGATCCGCTCCCGGAGGATGTGATCGCATATACGGTCGATTCCTATCGCGTGCCCGTGGGCGAAAAAGCCGGAACGGCGTCGATCGTTCTGAACGGACTGCCCGTGTTTACCGGGGATCTCATCGTCGAAGAATACACCTATCTGCCGACGCCGGAACCGACCGAGGAACCGGTTTATATCGTTGTGGATGAAACGCCCCTGCCCACGGCAGCGCCGACGCCCGGTGCAGCCGTCTCGCCTTCCCCGTCTTGGATTCCGATCCCCACGGAAAACCCGACCTCCGGTCCTTGGTTCTTCCGCTTGCTTCGCTGCGGCGGCTGCGGCTCCTAAAACGGCAGTCCCAGCGCGAAAAACGTATTCTTCCCCGCGATTCCGTCCACCTTCAGACCGCATGATCTTTGGAACCGCTTCACGGCGCGTTCCGATTTTTTGCCGAAAATGCCGTCCGTTTGTCCCGGATCGAACCCGTGTTCGCGCAGCGCGATCTGCAGCCGTCTGACGTCCTCGCCGCGCATGTAGGGATGCGTCAGCCTGAGCTCCCTTGATTCGAAAAACGGCGGCCGTCCGAACCGGTCCCATCCGGACACCTTGCTCTCGACCACGCCGACGTCCCTGCCCTTCGCTTCGATCACACGGTCATGATCGATCGCATAGCCGACGTGCACCGCGCGTCCGCCGCTCATCCGGAACGTCATATCGCCCTCGCGCAGCTCGCTGCGTTCGATCTCGCGGCACAGCTTTCTGAGTCCGTCTGCGTTCACGTCATGGTCGATCAGATTGTGCTTCAGGAAGAAAAACGTTCCGAGTCCCGAGCAGTCGAATGCGCGCAGAACGTCGCCGTAGCCCTCCCGGACTTCCTTTTTCCAATGCGCGATCGCGCGATCCGCATTCCATTTTGTCTTCTCCCGTTTCCGAATCCACGCCTCCGTGATCGTCGGTTTTTTCTGTCCCTGCGCACCCCAGACATAGATGCTGTGATTGCGCACCTGCTCCTTCAAATACTCCGTAAAATCCAATGCTTTCATATAAAAATCCTCCCCTTCATTCTATGTGAAGAGGAGGATCGGCGGTGCATCGCAAAGCGCATCACCATTTATTGAAGACCTTTTCCGCAAAGCCGAGGAATTCCGAAATCGCAAGCTCGGTACCGTCGTCAAGCACGACCTTTCCGGTGAACCTGCCGAACACCTGATGCTGATCGGAGCAGATGATCTTCACGTCCGTTTTCGACGCGCGGTCGAGAATCGGCGTAAAGAGAAGATCGAGCCGATTCGCGTCGTCCGTGAAGTGCCACGGAGAAAGCAGATCGTCCGTACCGTCCGGTTTTTTCGGAATACCGAAATCGACGCATCCGAGCTTATGCGCGATCCCGTCGTAAAACAGCATGTTTTCGCTTGCGGCGCTTGTGTCCCCGAAGCCGTACCCGAGGTTGAAGCCGAACACACGCCCGTCAACCGTGCCCTGCGCCGCGCTCCAGTACCACGTGTTCTTATAGGTCCAAACGCCTCTGCCCCAGTCGAGCAGGCCGAACGTTTCCTTCGGATCGAGCGCCGTCCGTTCGTCGCCGACCGCAAAGAAGCCGCTTGCGCGCATGCCGATGATCTTCTGGTTGTAATAGAAATGTCCCTTCTTTTTCAAACGGCGTGGCAATGACCATGGAATCCTGCGGCGCCTTCGAGAGCAGGATATCGCACAAAAACGGCTTTCCGTCGCGGAAGCTGTCGATCCGAAACTGCAGCCGCCTGCCCTCCGGCGTATGCGCAAACGAACCGGACGCGTTCTTCAGCGTCTTTTGAACGTCACCTTTTGCCGAGCTTGCCGGAAAACCGGTCTTTCCCAAAGGCAGCCAGAACATCGGCGACACGGTCGTTTCCGTGCAGGCTTCGAAGTCGAGCACGGATGCGGACAACAGTCCCATATAGCCGTTGTCGTCGATCGTCAGCGCGATTCCCCACCGGTCGTTCGTGATGAGATAATAGTCCCATTCCTTGATGCGAAGCTTGCTCGCCTTGATTGCTTTGCGGTCGTACGTTTTCAGAAGCGCCGTCGCAAAGCCGGGCTCATTGAGATTGCCCTGCCCGTCCAGAAGCGGACCGGGACCGAACCGATGCTGTTCCATACGTTCCTCCGTGATAAAAAAAGGAGGGCGTTTCCGCCCTCCGGTGATCGTTTACAGGCTCTGTGCGATTGCAACTGCGACGGCGACCGTTGCGCCGACCATCGGGTTGTTGCCCATGCCGATGAGACCCATCATCTCGACGTGCGCCGGAACGGAGCTGCTGCCCGCGAACTGCGCATCGCTGTGCATTCTGCCCATCGTGTCGGTCATGCCGTAGGACGCGGGACCTGCCGCCATGTTGTCCGGATGGAGCGTTCTGCCCGTGCCGCCGCCGGATGCCACGGAGAAGTATTTCTTGCCGTTTTCGACGCACCATTTCTTGTAGGTGCCCGCGACCGGATGCTGGAAGCGCGTCGGGTTCGTGGAGTTGCCCGTGATGGAGACGTCGACGTTCTCGTGACGCATGATCGCAACGCCCTCGTTGACGTCGTCCGCGCCGTAGCAGCGGACCTTTGCGCGCTCGCCGTCACTGAACGGCTTGGTGTATACGATCTTCAGATCGCCGGTGTAGTAATCATACTCCGTTTCCACGTAGGTGAAGCCGTTGATGCGGGAAATGATGTATGCCGCGTCCTTGCCGAGACCGTTCAGGATGACCTGCAGGGGCTTTGTGCGTACCTTGTTCGCGGTACGCGCAATGCCGATCGCGCCTTCCGCGGCCGCGAAGGATTCGTGACCCGCCAGGAACGCGAAGCAGCTCGTCTCTTCGCGAAGGAGCATCGCGCCGAGGTTACCGTGACCGAGACCCACCTTGCGCTGATCCGCAACGGAGCCCGGGATGCAGAACGACTGGAGACCGATGCCGATCGCTTCGGCAGCTTCCGCCGCGTCCTTGACGCCCTTCTTGTATGCGATCGCCGCACCGACGGTGTATGCCCAGCCCGCATTTTCAAACGCGATCGGCTGAATGCCCTTGACGATGCCGTACGGATCGACGCCGTGCGCGTCGCAGATCGCTTTTGCTTGCTCAAGATCCTTGATGCCGTACTCGTTCAGCACCTTCGTGATCTTGTCGATTCTTCTTTCAAAACCTTCAAACGTAATCATGCGGCACCTCCGTTATTCCTTACGCGGGTCGATGACCTTTGCGGCGGTTGCGAATCTGCCGTAGGTCCCGATGTTCTTCTCGAACGCTTCCTTGGGGTCCATGCCCTTCTTGATCGCGTCCATCATCTTGCCGAGGCTGACGAACTGGTAGCCGATGATCTCGCCTTCTTCGTCGAGACCGATCTTCAGAACATAGCCTTCCGCCATTTCGAGGTATCTCGGTCCCTTTGCCTTGGTGCCGTACATCGTGCCGATTTGCGAACGAAGTCCCTTGCCGAGGTCCTCAAGCCCTGCGCCGATCGTAAGACCGTCGTCCGAGAACGCGCTCTGACTTCTGCCGTAAACGATCTGCAGGAACAGCTCGCGCATTGCGGTGTTGATCGCGTCGCACACGAGGTCGCTGTTCAGCGCTTCGAGAATCGTCTTGCCGGGCAGAATCTCCGCCGCCATTGCCGCGGAGTGCGTCATGCCGGAGCAGCCGAGCGTTTCGACGAGCGCTTCTTCAATGACGCCTTCCTTAATGTTGAGCGTGAGCTTGCATGCGCCTTGCTGCGGTGCGCACCAGCCGACGCCGTGCGTCAGACCGCTGATGTCCTTGATCTCCTTCGCTTTGACCCACTTGCCCTCCTCGGGGATCGGAGCGGGTTCATGCTTCGCGCCTTTTTTGACGCATACCATTTCTTCCACGTCGCGGGAATACTGCATGAATGTAGATACCTCCTTTTTTATTCGGGCGCGAAAAACCGCATTCCCGGATTATGAAAATAGTATATCATAGAATTTTTCTCTTCGCAAGATGGGAAAAGCGTGGTATAATCATTTCGGAGGTGGTTTTTCTGCATCCTGTATGGACAATCATATTCGCAGTGCTGTTTTTCTGCGATACGGTACTGCATTTGATCGCATGCTATCGCAGATATCCGAAGCTTCGCACCGTCACCAAAGCGCTGCTGATGCCGCTTTTGTGCGCGCTGTACGTGTTTTCCGTGCGCGAACCGCGGCTTTTGGTCGTCACCGCGCTTGTGTTCGGTTGGCTCGGCGACGTATTTCTGCTGTTCAAGAACGGTCGGATCTTCATGCTGCTCGGGATCTGTGCGTTTGCGCTCGGTCACATTTTCTACATCGGCGCGTTTCTTTCCGGACATCCGTCGTTCCACGTGCTGATGCTGATCCCGGTTGCGCTCTGCGCGGTCTGGCTGACGTTTGTCTTTAAGAAGCTGATCCCCTATGCGCCGAGATCGCTCAGAAAACCCGGTTTTCTCTATGCGTTGCTGCTTTCGTGGACCGGACTTTCCGCGCTGTATCTGCTGCTGTTGACGCAGAAGCTTCCGTATCTTGTCGCGTTTGTCGGCGGGCTGTTCTTTATGCTCAGCGACACGCTGTTGACCGGTCAGCAATACCGCAAAGAAACAAAGCACGGGAATTTTTACGTCATGCTGACCTATATCATCGCGCAAGCCCTTCTTGTGCTGGGATTCGTACTTTTGTGAGGAATGTAAATGGAACTTGCCGCTTTGATCCTTTCCGGCGTCACGCTGGTCGTGATGCTTGTCATCCTGATCGTTCTGCTGCTGAACAGCCGCAAAGACGGCTCATCGGAGCTGCGCATGGAGCTCAACAGCTCGCTTGACGCGTTCGGCAGAACGATCTCCGAAAATCAGCGCACCGCGTCCGAATCGCAGGACAAGCGCCTTTCCGCTATGGAACAGAACAACGCGCTGGACTTTGAGCGTCTCCGCAAATCGCAGGAGGACCGCATCAGCTCCCTCGAACGCAGCAATGAACTGAAGCTTGAATCGATCCGTCAGACGATGGAGCGTCGGCTCTCCTCGATCCAGACCGAGAACGCCGAAAAGCTTGAAAAGATGCAGATGGTCGTCGATGAAAAGCTTGAAAAGACGCTGGAAAGCCGCATCTCGGAATCGTTCAAAGTCGTGTCCTCGCAGCTCGAACAGGTCTATAAGGGACTCGGCGAGATGCAGGCGGTTGCCGCCGGCGTGACCGATCTCAAAAAGGTCCTGTCGAACGTCAAGACGCGCGGCATTTTGGGCGAAGCGCAGCTATCCGCCATCCTTTCCGAGATCCTGTCCCCCGAGCAGTACGACGTCGACATTGCGACCAAACCCGGTTCCAGGGATCATGTGGAGTTTGCGATCAAACTGCCCGGCGACGGCGAAACGCCGGTGTATCTGCCGATCGATGCAAAGTTCCCGGGCGAAACCTTTGCACAGCTGCAGGATGCCTACGAAAGCGGCGATGCAGAACGCGTTGCGGCAGCGGCAAAGATGCTGGAGATCCGTCTGAAATCCGAGGCAAAGGACATCCGCGAAAAGTACATCGACCCGCCGCACACGACCGATTTCGGCATCCTGTTCCTGCCGTTCGAGGGGCTTTACGCCGAAGCAGTCAACCGCGGCTTCATCGAGGAGCTGCAGCGTACCTACCGCATCAACGTGACCGGTCCTTCTACGATGGCGGCGTTTCTGAACTCCCTGCAGATGGGATTCCGCACGCTTGCGATCCAGAAGCGTTCCGGCGAGGTGTGGCAGGTATTGGGCGCAGTCAAAACCGAGTTCGAAACCTTCGGCACCATTCTCGAAAAATCCCAGGACAAGCTTCGTCAGGTCAACGACGAGCTTGACAAACTGATCGGTACCCGCACGCGTGCTATCAACCGCAAGCTCAAGGACGTCGAAAAGCTCGACTCCGCCGATTCCGTCAAGCTTTTGGAGAGCTGATCCCAACGCAACAGCCGGTTGCTTGTGCGCCATACGAATTTGTATTACAATGCGGGCAGAAAACGGACGGGAGGTGTCTCCATGGAAACAAAGGATGTCATTTATTCGCTTCGGACCAAGAACGGTCTATCGCAGGATGAACTTGCCGAAAAGGTATTTGTAACGCGGCAGGCGGTTTCGCGTTGGGAAAACGGTGAAACGGTGCCGAATACGGAAACGCTGAAGCTGCTTTCCAGGCTGTTCGACGTGTCCATCAATACGCTGCTCGGCTCCCCGCAAAAGCTCATCTGCCAGTGCTGCGGCATGCCGCTGGAGGATGAAATCATCGGAAAGGATCGGGACGGAACGCCGAACGAGCACTATTGCAAATGGTGCTACGCGGACGGCACATACACGTACAGCAATATGGATGATCTGATCGACGTCTGCGTCGGTCACATGACAGGCGAGGGCTTCACCGAGGAACAAGCACGCTCCTACCTGAAACAGGTCCTGCCCACGCTGGATTACTGGAAGCGTTACGAGGAGTTGAGCGACGACGGACAGTTTGAAGCATTCAAGAAGCAGCTCATCCGCGAGATCAACGATCTGCACATTGAGGGCATGCCGAAGGTGGAACGGCTCAACGCGCTTGTCGGAAGCTTCGTGAATCTCGCCTATCCGCTGCCGAGCGGCGTCAGCGTCAGGTTTCTGAACGACGGTACGACCTATCTCGGCAACCAGCTCGAATCGGAATTCGGCGGCGACCGGTGTTTCGGTGTGCTTGCCAACATGGATTTCATTCTGGTCTGCACCTATGAAGCGGATGGCAAAAATCCCGAGCTGGTGCTGTATAAAAAGCGATAACGAATATCTTTCAAAAAAAGACGACCGAGCGATTCGCCCGGTCGTCTTGCTTATTCCTTCGTGTATTTTTCAAACCAGTTCGTGATCTCGGTGAGCCTGCGGATGCGGTGCTTCGGCTTGCCGGAACGGGACAGTTCGTGGTTTTCGCCGTGGAAGACACAGATGCGCGCAGGGATTCCGCGGTCGACCAAAGCGGCGTACATCTGCAAGCCCTGGTCGAGCGGACAGCGGTAGTCCTCGTCCGAATGGATGAACAGCGTCGGCGTTTTGACGTTCTTCGCGTATTTCAACGGGCTGTGCTCCCAGAGCTTTGCGTGGTCGGTATAGAAGTCCGCCCGGTTCTGATCGCCGACGAAGTAGTAGCCGATGTCGGAGAGCCCGTTGAAGCTGAGCCAGTTCGAGATCGACCGCTGCGACGCGCACGCGCAGAAGCGGTCCGTGTGCCCGATGATCCAGTTTGTCATAAAGCCGCCGTAGCTGCCGCCCGTTTCGCATACGCGGTTCGGATCGATCGCGGGATAGCGGCGCAGCACCTCGTCCGCAAAGTCCATGAGGTTCTGATAATCCGTCTCGCCGTAGTGTCCCATGATGTCCGCAAACGCGTCTCCCCTGCCGTCCGAGCCCTTCGGATTGCAGAAGAATACAAAGTATCCCATGCCTGCCCAAAGCTGCATCTCGTGATAGAACACCGTGCCGTAGACCGTCTTGGGTCCGCCGTGGATGTCGAACACTGCGGGATATTTCTTGCTCGGATCATAATCCTTGGGCTTGAGCACCCAGCCGTCGATCTTCCAGCCTTCGCTTTCCACCGAGACCGGCTCGCACTTCGCGACATACTTGTCCTTCAGCGCATCGTCGTTGAAATGCGACAGCTTTTTGAGTTCGCCCGTCTTCAGATTCTTTGCGTAAAGCTCCTGTAAGCTGCCCTCGTACAGCGCAATAAACAGCGCTTCTTCATTGTCCGGATGGATCGCCACGGCGTCGATGGAGCCGATTTCCGTCGCGATCGGAACATTGTTCCCCGCAAGGTCCAAAGCGTACAAATGCGAGCTCTCAAAGCGCGTGGTGATGTAAAAGAGGTGATCGTTCGCACCGATCATGCTCTCGCCGCCGCCGTAGCGTACGTCAGATCCCACCGAGTTCCAAAGGCTCTCGGTGTTCTCGTACAGCATGGACAGCGTGCCGGTCTCGCGGTCGACGGTATAGAAGTCGACGTTCTCGTTCAAGCCGATATCCTTCCCCTCCGTCGCCGTCATCACGAGCGTTTCACCGACCGCCTTGATGCGTTCGACATACAGCCCTTCGTATGTTTTCAGGCAGCGCACTTCGCCGGTGTTGCCGTCCATAACGTACAGTTTCGGATGCGTGAGATCGCGCCGTGCGGTGTAACTGTCGCCGAGGAAATACACCGTATCGCCGATCGTTTCGATCGCATCGACCGAGAAGAACGGCTCGGTCACGCGCTTGATCTCCTTTGCGTCTGCCGAAACAAGGAACAGTGCCGTGCGGCTCTTGTTGATGATCCCGCCGCCGTTGAACCAGTACGGCAACTCGTCAAAGACCTCATAGTCCGCGTCGTCGGCATAGCCTTTCTCAACCTTTTCGCGGTCCTCTTTGCTCATGCAATAGTAATCCGGCGCATTTGCGTCGATCCCCCCGAGCACGGCATAGGAGCCGTTCGGAAGCTTTTTGATCCACGTTGCGGTAAACGGCAGCGTGAACGCATGCAGCGCTTCGCCGCCGGACAGACGCAGGCGATAAAAGGCGGTGAACTGCTCCTTCTTTTCGGCGCGCTTCTTTTCGTCCGCAGAGCGCACGGCGGGAAACAGGATCGTGTCTGCGTCCTCCCAGAAATACCGGCTCTCCTTGCCGAGATCGGTCAGCTGCCGGAAAGCGCCGTCATAGAGCCAAAGGCGACTTTCGTAGCTGTTTTCCTCCTCGTTGCAGTTGGAAACGACAAACGCCGCCCGCTTGCCGTCCGGGGCGTATTTCACGTTTGACAGGAATTTGTAATTCAGAAAATCTTTGATGCCGATCGGTTCCATAGCAGTCCTCCTCATATTCTGTATCTTTATTGTAGCGGGTTGCGAGGGTATTTGCAAGCAAAAGAAAAGAACGGCTTTCCGTACCGCCGTTCCGTTCGTATCGAATTCAGTTGACGGGCGCTTCCGAATAGAGCATCGAAAGCGAAAGATAGACGCCGACGAGAAGGTCCGCTCCGCCGCCCAAAGGCAGCGCGGCGATCCGGTTTGCGCTTGCGATCAGCGTGGAATACGCGGCGTCGGACAGCGTATTGCGCAGCAGGATGAACAGGTCTTCGGAAACGAGCCCTTCCCCGCTCTGCAGCAGAAACGCGCCGGAAAGCTCCGTCGTATGCGCTGCGGACGTGCCCGCCAGCTCGCGCGTCATCTCAAGCACGCGGTTGAAGCTTCTGCCGAGCGCAGCGGAAAGCGCGGCGTAGCCCGCCATATATCCGCACAGAAGGCGGTCGGCGGATGGGATCAGACCTGCGCCGATGCCCGCGATCGCGGCAGCGGCCTCGCGGCACTCCAACGGATCCTGCTCGCGGAACGCAGCGTGCAGACGCGGCAAAAGCGGCTTCAGCGTTTCGGAATATTCGTTCGGCTTTGCATCGGTCACGATCGGACCGAGATCGTCCTCCTTCGCATTCGTTTCGATCGCGCGAAGGATGTGCCGGAGCCGGATATCGTAATCGTTCGGCAGAAAGACCGCGCGGATCGAATCGAGCGACAGATCGTAATCGGTTGCCTGCGAAAGGTCGACGGTGAATTCCGCTTCCGGAATCTCGATGCGCTCGTTGCCTAAAAGCACCTGCTGTCCTTCCTCGATCTCGTAGCGTGTCAGCGCCTTGGTCGACGGCACGACAGCGGAGAACGGCGCAAGGCAGTGCGCGTTCGTGAGTACGGCGATCATGCCGATATCGGTATTGCAATAAACCGCGTCGGGATGAACGGCGTGTACCGTTCCGGCGTAGTTGCTCATGCGCAGATATGCGTGCAGTCTTCTGCAGATTTTTCTTGCTGTTTCGGTCATGGGAAATCCGGCGGACCGTACCGCGGTCGACCGCGTATATACATGCTCCGCCTCGTCTATATTTTATCGTGCCGATTCGACTTTGTAAAGCATTCCGCGCGGTTTTGAACGTCGTACATTATGAATAGACTGTAAATTTATTCATCCGATGAGACAAACAAAACAGGGAGAAGCGAATTGCCTCCCCCTGTCGTTTCGTTCGGATTATGCTTCCGGATCCTTTTCCGGGATGTTCAGCTCGATCGGCTCGTTGCAGTTCGGGCAGATGAGACCGTCCGGCGTGTCGAGCATGTCCTGATCGAAATAGATGGTTTCGCCGCAGTTCGGGCAGACGATCTCAAAGAAATCGTCCTCGTCGAACTCGTCTTCCTCATCCTCGTCCTCGTCGCCGTACAGAAAATCGTCGTACTCGTCGAGGTTCTCGAAGATTTCTTCCACGCTGTCGTCGAGGTCCGCAAGCGTATCCTCGTGATCGGAGATCTCCTCCGCGATCAGATCGAGCGCGTCGACGATCGCCGTAAAGATCTTGGCGTATTTGTCCTCTTGGATGTTGAGGCCTTCCATCAGACCGTCCAGATATGCGACCTTCTCAGAAATTCTGCTCATGCTGCACCTCCGAATGATTGTAATGTGTATTCTGCGTTATACGCGGGACATGTATTCGCCGGTTCTCGTGTCGATGCGGATGATGTCGCCTTCGTTGACGAACAGCGGGACCGCAATGTGGTAGCCGGTCTCAACGACCGCGGGCTTGGTCGTGCCGGTCGCGGTGTCGCCCTTGAAGCCGGGCTCGGTCTGCGTGACCTTGAGCTCGACGAAGTTCGGCGCTTCGACGGAGAACGCGTTGCCCTTGTAGAAGCGCATCTTGACCTGATCGTTCTCCTTGATGAAGTCGATCGCGTCCTCGACCTGCTCGAAGTTCAGCGGGATCTGCTCATAGGTCTCGATGTCCATGAAGTAGTAGAGCTCGCCGTCGGAATACAGGTATTCCATGTCCTTGGTTTCGATGTGTGCCAGCGGGTACTTATCCGTCGGGCTGAAGGTACGCTCCAGCACTGCGCCGGTCATAACGTTCTTGAGCCTGGTGCGCACAAATGCCGCGCCCTTGCCCGGTTTTACATGCTGAAAGTCGGAAATCGACCAAACGACGCCGTCGATCTCAACCGTCACGCCCTTGCGGAAATCGCCTGCCATGATCATAAGTATGTCCTCCCAATTTGATTCGTTGTTTTGTTAAATATGCTGCAGCTCTTTGGTTGCATGCGCAAAGTTCAGCTTGCCGTCCTTGGTGACCACGCAGCAGTCCTCGATGCGGACGCCGAACTTGTCCTCGATGTAGATGCCGGGTTCGACCGTGATCGTCATGCCCTCGGTAAAGACCGTGTCGCCGGTGACGGACGCGCGCGGCTCCTCGTGGATCAGAAGCCCGAAGCCGTGACCCAGGGAATGTCCGAAGCACTCGCCGTAGCCCTTTTCGGTGATGTAATCACGCGCGATCGCGTCGAGCTCCTTGCCGGTGATGCCCGGTTTCAGCGCGTCGAGCGCGCGGGTCTGCGCCTCGAGCACGATGTTGTAGATCTCCTCCGCAAAGGGATCGACCTTGCCGACCGCAAAGGTACGCGTCATGTCGGAATGATAGCCGTTATAGAGACAGCCGAAATCGACGACGACCAAATCGCCTTCCTGCAGCTTTCTCTCGCCCGGGACCGCGTGGCACATCGCGCCGTTCGGACCGGAACCGATGATCGTTTCAAACGAGGGACCCTCGCTGCCGAGCTTTGCGCAGATGTATTCGAGCTCTGCGGCAACGCGGCGTTCGGTCATGCCGGGCTTGACGACCTTCAGAAGCTCCATAAACGCTTCGTCCGCCATGGACTGCGCCTTCTGGAGACACGCGATCTCGTCTTCGGTCTTGACGATGCGAAGCAGGGAAAGCTGCTTTGCAAACGGAACGAGCTCTGCGCCGAACTGCGCGTACGCCTGATAGCCCTCGTAGCTGACGTAATCCTCTTCAAAGCCGATGCGCTTGACGTTCTCGGTCTCCACGATCTCCTTGAGCTTCTCTCTGTGCGCAAGACCCGAAACCTCGATGATCTCGCAGCAGTCGCCCGCCTGCGCCTTTGCCTGGATCGTGTACCGGAAGTCGGTCAGAAGCACTGCGCGATTCTTGGTGATGAGTACGCTTGCGTCCTCACTCGTGAAGCCTGAAAAGTAACGGATCGCGGTTACGGTTTTCAAGAGAACCGCGTCCAGTTCCGCGCGTTCCATTTCCGCGCGAAGCCGAATGATACGATCGTTCATAACATCCTCCATATTTGACTATAACATAGGTATTATAGCCGATTCCCGTGCCGTTTGCAACCCCCGAACGAAAAAAACTGCTTTCCCGGAAGAAAGCAGTTCGGAATAAATCATTATTACGTATTCATGCGCCTTATCAGCATTACGTATTCATGCGCCTTATCAGCGTTTCATAGGTCTGTTCGAGCGCGGGAACATTTCGCCACGCGCAGCCGATCTCAACGCCGGGACGGTTTGCGCCGTGGAAATCGCTGCCGCAGGTGACCAGCAGGTGATACTGCCGCGCGATCGAAACGTACATCTCGGTCTGCCGCGGCGACGAGCTCGGATAATACGCCTCGATACCCATCAGCCCCATGTCATAGAGCTCGCGGATCAGCCCGTGCGGATTGTCGCGGATGTGGCATGGATGCGCCAGGATCGGAAGCCCGTCCGCAATGTGGATCAGTTCAATCACCTGCTGCGGCGTGAAGCGCGGTTCTGTATAGTACCCGACCGTGCCGGGACGCAGATACTTCTGAAACGCATCGCGCACGTCGTTCGCATAGCCCGCTTTGATCAGCGCGTGCGCGATATGCAGCTTTGTCGTCATGGATTCCGGACGGTTAACGAGCGGCTGCACATCATATCCCGCTTCCTTCAATCGGCTGTAGATGATCTTGTTGCGCCGCTCGCGACGGTCGCGCGCGATCTCCAGCGCACGCAGGAACATCGGGTTGTTCGGGTCGATGTCGAGCCCGATGATATGCAGCTCGTGCCGCCATTCGTTGTCCATCTCCACGGCGGGAAGGAACGGAAGTCCGCATTCCCTGCTCGCTTCAATCGCTTCGTTCACGCCCATGATGCTGTCGTGATCGGTCAGCGCGAGCAGCTTGATCCCATTGCGCGCAGCGGTGCGCACGATCTCCGAAGGCGCGACTGTGCCGTCGGAGATGATGCTGTGCGTATGCAGATCAAAGCGGTTCTCTTCCATGATTATGCGTTCTCTTCCTGATTCTCGGGCGCGGATTCCTTTTCCGCATCCGGTTCATCTTCCTCCGAAGGCTTGCGCATGACATCGTCCATGTCCGCGCCGTTGAATACGGCAACGAACTGTTCCCCCGTCACGCGTTCGTATTTCAGAAGCAGCTTTGCGCAGGCGTCCAGTTTGTCGCGGTTTTCGGTGAGGATCTTCTCCGCGCGTTCAAACTGTCCCTCGAGGATCCGGCGCATCTCGGCGTCGATCTTGGCGGAAAGCGCTTCGGAATAGTTCTTAGCGTGTCCCCAATCCTTTGCGATAAAGACCTCGGTGTCGCCGCCGAGGAAGACGGGACCGACCGCGTCGGACATGCCGTACTCCTCGACCATCTTGCGCGCGGTCTGCGTCGCATGTTTGAGGTCCTGCACCGCGCCGGTCGAAACGTCCGTAAAGACGATCTTTTCGGCGACTCTGCCGCCCATCGTCATGCAGATCTCGTCGAGCATGTGCGACTGCAGCGTAAAGTGGATATCCTCCCTCGGCAGCATCATCGTGTAACCCGCCGCCCATCCGCGCGAGATGATCGAGACCTCGTGCAGATCGTCGCAGTTTTCGAGCACATGCGCGAGGATCGCGTGTCCGCATTCGTGGTACGCGGTGTTCTCGCGGTCCTTCTCCGTCACGACGCGGCTCTTCTTTTCGGGACCCATCTGCACGCGGGTGACCGCCTCTTCAAGGTCCGCCTGCGTGATCTCTCTTCTGTGATCGCGCGTACTGAGGATCGCAGCCTCGTTCAGGATGTTTTCGAGGTCCGCGCCGGTAAAGTACGGTGTGCGCCGTGCGAGCGTCTTCAGGCTGACGTCCTTTGCAAAATGCTTGTTGCGCGCATGGACCTTCAGGATCTCCTCGCGTCCCTTCACGTCGGGATAACCGACCGTGATGCGACGGTCGAATCGGCCGGGACGCAGCAGCGCCGGGTCGAGGATGTCCGCGCGGTTCGTCGCCGCCATGACGATGATGCCCTCGTTTGCCGAGAAGCCGTCCATTTCAACCAGTAACTGATTCAGCGTCTGCTCGCGCTCGTCGTGTCCGCCGCCTAAGCCTGCGCCGCGCTGACGTCCGACCGCGTCGATCTCGTCGATAAAGACGATCGCAGGCGCGCTGCGCTTGGCGGTCTCAAACAGATCGCGTACGCGGGAAGCGCCGACGCCGACGAACATCTCGACGAAGTCGGAGCCGGAGATGCTGAAGAACGGAACGCCCGCTTCGCCCGCAACGGCTTTCGCCATCAGGGTTTTGCCGGTGCCCGGAGGTCCGACGAGCAGGACGCCCTTCGGAATGCGCGCGCCGTTTTCGGTGAAGCGCTTATGATCGCGCAGGAAGTCGACGACCTCCTTGAGCTCCTCCTTCTCCTCCACAAGTCCGGCGACGTCCTTGAACGTGATCTTGTCCTTGTTCGGATCGTTGAGCCTTGCACGCGCCTTTGAGAAGTTCATCATCTGCTTGCCGCCGCCCTGCTGCCGATAGATGAAGAACATCAGCGCGCCCATGATGAGGATCAGCGGCAGATACTGCAGCAGATAAAACCACCACGGCGTGCCCTCGGGGAGCGCGCTCTGCATCACGAAATCGTAATCGGCAGAGGTGACCTTCTGCGCGTCGATGCCCTTTTGCTCGCTCACCAGCGTTTCCATGTAGGAATGGAACACGGAGTTTTCGATGTACAGGACGAAATCCGCTTTCGCGGGCAGCTTGGTCGCATCGGCTTCGCTGTCCTTGAAAAGCCCGTAGAACGTGCCGCCTTCGATGACCTCGTAGACCGCCTTGATCTTTTTGTCCTTATAGTACTCCGCAAACTCGGCGAACTTGATCTCCTTCGGCTCCTTCGAGGAGCAGCCGTTGGTAACCATGAAGATCAGAAGCGCAAGAAGCAGACCCCAGACAGCGACCGTAATCAGTCTCCGTCCGTTGAATCCCTGCTTCCCCGGTTCATTCTCCCCGTTTTGTCTGTTGTTGGGATTGAATTCCAAAGTGTCCTCCGTTCGGGGACGTGCCCCGTGAATTTGAGATCAGCTGTAGATCTCGGGTTTTAAGACGCCCACATAGGGCAGATTGCGATACTTTTGCTTGTAGTCGAGACCGTAGCCCACGACGAACTTGTTCGGAACCACGAAGCCGCAGTAATCCGGCGTGATCTCGCACTCGCGGCGTTCCGGTTTGTCCAGGAAGCAGCAGGAACGGATCGACGCGGGCTGACGCTCCGCAAGCAGGCGCGTCAGGTAGGAAAGCGTAAGACCGCTGTCCATGATGTCCTCCGCGATCAGAACATGCTTGCCGGTGATGCTCTGATCCATGTCCTTGGTGATGCGAACGATGCCGCTGGTCTTCTGCGCGTCGCCGTAGCTAGAAATCGCCATGAAGTCCATCTTTGCATGCACCGTGATCGCGCGGATCAGATCGGCAAAGAAGATGCTCGCGCCCTTCAGCACGCAAAGCACGATGATCTCCTGTCCGTCGTAATCCTTCGAGATCTGATCGCCGAGCTCCTGCACGCGTTTTTTGATCTGTTCCTCAGAAAGCAGGACCTCTTCGATATCCTGCGCCATGAACGCTTTGCCCCACATAGTCAATCCTCCTCATAATGATAGTGTAGAATATGGTTTGAATCCGCCGTTACGCGCATTCTTTCATCCACGGTGTATCCCGCTGCGAAGACGATCCCGATCCCGTCGCACACGACAGGCATCGCGCGCTCGTACCGGGGAACCTTGCGGTCGGTCAGGTAATCGCTCAGCAGCTTCGAGCCCTTCATGCCGAGCGGCGTGAACCGGTCGCCCGCCTTCGGATTTCTTACGATCACGCTGCCGGACAGACGATCTGCATCGATGTATGCGTCGCAGCCTTTGCAGGGAATCGCGGCGCGCGCGACCCGTTCGACGGTCAGAGTACCGTTCGGGAGCTTCACGCTGCCGGTTTCCGGAACCGGAGCGCAGAACGGTTCGCTTTCCGGCATGCCGATCCGGATCGTTTTTGCGTCGGTCCATGCGACCGCGCAGTACTTGAGCGTCGCGCGGCTGCCCGTCTGCGCCGAAAGCAGCTCGTCCAAGCGG
>JAZNHI010000069.1:0-8235 GCA_045576895.1 Clostridia bacterium
GTTGGCGGCGATGAGCTTTCCGGTGGTGAGCTCCAGAATGCCGAGCCAGACCGTGACGAACATGTCCGCCTTGTTGTGCTTGCAAAGATCGTCGTTCACATACGCAAGGATCTCCGCAGGCGAACCGCCCATGCGCGTGCGGTCGGAGATCAGAATGTTCGTGACCATCATGAACAGCGCCGCGGGGATCCCCTTGCCGGAAACGTCGCCGATCACGATTGCAAGATGATCCTCATCGGTCGGGAAGAAGTTATAGAAGTCGCCGCCGACATCCTTCGCGGGGTCCATGGAGGCGTAGATATCGAATTCGGTTCGGTCCGGGAAGGCGGGGAAGTCGTTCGGGATCGCGTTCATCTGGATCGTATTCGCAAGCGAAAGCTCCGCAACGATGCGTTCCTTCTCCGCCGTTGCCGCCGTCAGGTTTTCCATATAGCGCACCATGTCCGTTTCCATCGTGTCGATGGACCGGGTCAGGTTCTGCAGTTCCTCGTACCGGCTGATCGTACCGATCGGCTCGCCCTTGGTGTTCTCCTTCGCAAACCGCGTCGCCTCGTCGGACGCCGTTTGGATCGGACGGAGGATCTTCGTGCGGATATACGCCACGGCGATCGCCGACGCGAGGATCGCCAGTGCGACGGTGGAGAGCGCAATGTGGATCAGGTACGGACGCTGCGCATCCCGAAGCTCGCGCATCGGACGCTGCACGCAGAGGATCGCCGTCGTCTTCCCGTCGGAATTCTTCACCGGCACCAGCGTCGTGATGTGCGGATGCGAGCCGTCGCCCGGACGGATGCGGTAAACGGTGCCGTACGGCGCATCCGCTTCATACAGGCTCCGGTATACTTCCCGATATTCGTCGTTCGTCGTAGTGCGCGCATGCCCGCACTCCCATTCCGTGTATGCGGAATTGTCGACCGCGTTGTTCACGGAATTGAACACGGAAACGAACCTCCCGTAATCGCTTGTGTCGACCCGGATCACATACACCAGCGAGACATTCATCTTCGCGCAGTACGTGTCGATATGCGCCTTGGTCTGCCGATACTCCTTGGCATGTTCGCCCTGCAGGTACGCGTCGATATGATCGCCGTTCACCAGCGCCGCCGCCGTGTTCGCCATGTGATAGGTGGTGACGGAATACTCGCGCTTGAAGGCGTCTGTGAAATTCATATAGCCGATCGCGCTGACGATCAAACCGAACACGACCAGCAGCATCACGATCGCGCCGATGATATTGACCGCCATACGGGAGCGCATTTTTTGAATGAGTTTCATGCTTCTGTTTCTTTGCGGGATCGCAATCCGGTTTCCATGGATCCGCATACTCTCCTAGTTTGCATTGTACCACAGGTCTCCGCCGGAATGCAATCCGATAAAAAGAAAAACCCGACGTACAATACGTCGGATCGTAAGTGCCCGTTACCGCCGCAGATATGCCGACGAAACGGGGAAGGTGAAGTACGTGTCCGGGTACGGCTCGTCCTTCAGCGCGAAGTGCCACCATTCGCAGGAGATCGGAACAAAGCCGTTCCGCACCATCACCCTTTGCAGAAGCATGCGGTTTTCGTACTGTTCCTTTGTGACGCCGCGGTAATCCGGATGCGACACCTCGCTGAACAGATCGAACGGACTGCCCATGTCGAGCTCCTTGCCGGTCTTCATATCCAGCAGCGTCAGGTCGATCGCGCTGCCGCGGCTGTGGCTCGACTGCTTTGCGATGTAGCCCTCCGCAAACAGCGCCTGTTTTTCGAGCTCCGGATAGAAGTACGGCTTCATGCGGATATCCTGATCCTCGATCCCCCAGAAGATGAACTGCTTCACCGCCGAAACGGGACGGTACGCATCGAACACCTTAAGCCGGTATCCCTGCACGATCAGCTCGCTGCTGACCGCCTTCAGCGCGCGCGCCGCCTCAACGGTGATCAGCGCGCAGGGCTCCTCGTAGCCGTCGATGCGTTCGCCGATGAAGTTATAGGTGGAGTAGTACCGCATCTCCTGTACAACGTGCGGGACGTAATCCGACAGCAGCACGAAGCCCGACGGATCCGACGGGGACGGATGCCGATCCATATCGCTCTCCTCCTTACGCAGAGTTTTCGTTCAGTTTCCGATAAAGCCGTTTGGGATCGCTTCGCCCGGGATTTCCGAATCAGGGCTGTTCCAGAACCGTGACGCAGATGCCGTCCGGTCCCGAAAACGACAGGCTGCGCACGCCCGTGTAGGCGTCCGACGTCAGCTCGCTCGGCTCGATCCCGTTTTTCAACAGCCTTGCACGGATCTTTTCGAGGTTTTTCGCCGTGATCGTCAGATACTGCTGCGGAAGCGCTTCCGTCCGCTTCGCACAGCGGATCTCGACCTGCATTCTGCCCATTTCGAGCAGGAACTGCGTCTCCGTGCCGTCCTGCGAAACAATCTGCCGGACGACGCGGAAGCCGAGCTTGTTCACATAGAACTCCCGGACCTCGGATTCGTCGGCGGCAAGCAGCGTCGTGCGGGACAGCGTGATCCTTTTGGCAAACGGGTACAGCGTGCGGCGCCTTGCGTGGCGTCTCCAGCGCCGGTACGCGCGAAGATCCTTCCGCCAGTCCGGATGCGTCACAACGAACGCGACGGACACGAACAGAAGCTGTCCGATCCATCCGCCGAGCGTGTTGCTTAAGAGGTCGTCGACGTCGTACAGACCGCGGCGAAAGATCAGCTGCAGGTTTTCCGTCGCAAACGAGATCAGAAAGCACGCGATCACCGGCCGCGTCCGCACCTTTGCGCGAAACCACGGAAAGACGTACGGCAGCAGATATCCCATCGGAATGAACAGCATGACGTTCAGATAGACCTGAACGACGTCGTCCGGCCGGATGCGGATGTGTCGCAGCCCCTCTCCGATCCCGTCGCGAAAAACGGAAAGCAGCGCGTTCGCAAGCCCGGTATCGGTTTCGAACGCGTTCACCAGATCCTGAAACGGCGCGGCGTGCACCAGATAGGAATCGCCGGTTCGCCGCGAGAAAAACACGATGAATGCGAACGCGGCGAAATACAGAAGAAATACGCCGTACAGCACGAGCTGCCGGAGCTTCAGAAGCGAGGACGCCTTCGGGTTTTCACTGAGACCGGAACCGAGGTTCAGTCCGAGCCTTGCGGAAACGCGTCTGTCGATCAGCGGCAGCAGAACGATAAACGCAACGACAAACGCCGTTACGACGCCGACCGTGACCGTGTTGTTCACAACGATTCCCATACCTATCTCCCGACAGCCGTATATGCGCCGGTCCGACGGAATCCTCCGCCGGACCGGTCATCCGTCATTCGATCGTCAGAATATCGGAGAACCCGGTGACTTCGAAGATCTCCATCACGATCTCGTTTGCATGCAGGACCTTCATCGTGCCCTGTTTGTTCATCGTCTTCTGCGCGGAAAGCAGCACGCGAAGTCCTGCGGAAGAGATGTAATCCAGCTTCCCGAGATCGAAGGTCAGCGCCTCGACGCCCTCGAGCGAATTCTTCAGGACCTCTTCGAGTTCCGGCGCGGTCATGGTGTCCAGACGGCCTTCGACGGCGATCGTCAGCGATTTTTCATTTTTCGTCTGCTGAATGTTCATATTGGTTGCTCCTTTCAGAATGCTTTTTCGATGACCATTTCCACGGTGTTTTTCCGGATAAAGATCTTCACTTCATCCGCGAGCTTTGCCGTGATCGATTTTTCCAGCTCGTCCCACTTTTCCGTTTCCGTTTCTTTCTGTTCCGAAACGGTCTGCCGATACGCGTTCAGCGACCAGCCGTAAAGCATCGCGTTCGGCGACATATCCATCGACGCGTCGTAGCCGACGAGACCCACATAGCCCATCTCGTTCGCCAGCGCGTTGATATCGTTCGTGTCGTACACCCTGGTGAAATAGTCGCGCAGCCGTCCCATAAAGCCCGTCGCCGCCGCGTTCTTGCCGGAGGTCGACGTCTTCAGAAGCGCTTCGCGCGTTACCGCGTCCACGCACGTCTGCGCGGAAAGATGCAGGGAAAACAGATTCGCCTGGGATTCAATCCAGAAATGCAGGCGCTCGTCCCCGACCAGCGTTTTGAGCATGCCGGTCATTTCCTCGGCGAGCAGCCGAAGCCTAAGCGACTGTTTCGGATCCAGTCCGCGGTATACGGCCGTCTTTTCGGTCTCCCGAAGCGCCTCCGCGATCCCTTCGCCCGACGGGGTGATTTCGATGATATCGGTTTTCATTATGTTTCCTCCGTATGATGCTTCGTCCGTCCGTACGGGCGCACGCACGCATTTTATTTGTATTTTATCATAGCATATAACTGCAAAAGAAACAAGAAAAAAAAGGCGGGAATGCTTCCGCCTTCAAAGGATCTGTTTCGGAACGAAGTTCAGATAGTCCGCGGGGACGGCGTGATAAACGACGCCGCCGGACTCGCCGGAAAACGCGAAGCGGTGCGACGCGCCGTGCAGATGCCCGTACACGACGTCCGAAACGCCCGCCGCCTCGAACCGTTCGGCAAACGCGCTCTTCTCGCCGGATTCGGAGAACGGCGGGTAGTGCAGCATCCCGATCGCGGGGACGTCCTTCGGCAGCGCGGACAGCGAGAGATCGAGCCGGATCAGCTCGCGCTCATAGAGCTTGCGGTCCGTGCTTTCCTTAAAGTGCGACGACTGCGGGATCGTCCAGCCGCGCGTGCCGCAGACGTACAGATCGCCGAAGCGGAACACGTCGTTCTGCAGCGCAAACATGTTCTTCGGCAGCGCGGTGCGGACCTTGGTCACGCTCTGCCACCAGTAGTCGTGATTGCCGCGCAGAATGAGCTTGGTCCCCGGAAGCGCGCCGATGAACGCGAGATCGGCGATCGCGTCGGAAAGATACATCGCCCAGCTGATGTCGCCGGGGATCAGCACGAGATCGTCTTCGCCGACAGTGTCCTGCCACGCCTCCCGGATCCGCGCGGCATGATCCTTCCAGCGCGCGCCGAACACGTCCATCGCCTTATTCGGAACGGACAGGCTCAGATGCAGATCGCCGATGGCAAAGACACGGGGCATGGGATTCTCGCTTTCGGAAAAATAAAAGGAAGTCAGACTTCCTTATCTGCGCGGCGCAGATGCGCGCGCGGGATCTTCGGAGAACGGACGGCGGATCATTCGTCGTCCTCGTCTTCGGAAATGTCCTCCTCGAGCGGATCCTCCGCTTCGTCGGCGCGGACCTTATCCGCAAGCACCTCAAGGTTCGCCTGACGCTTCTGCTCCTTCAGGCATTCCTCGCAGAGATCGTGACCGGGCAGCGCGGGGTTCTCGCCGCACTCGCTGCACATGATGACCTCGGGTTCCGCTTTGGGCGCATGGCGCCGCGAACGTTCCGCCGCGCACACGCGGCACATGGTCTCGTTGCCGTGGATATAGTTCAACTCACAGATGGGGCATTTTTTGAGCATTTCGTTTCTGATTCCTCGCATGTTGATTTCACAGCATAGTATGCAAAGGAACACGGCTCCTGTCAAGCCCTTTTTTCATTCTTCCGGAGATTCTTTTTCCTTCGGGATGCAATCTTCGCAAATCTGACCGATTCTTTGCAGCAATTCCGCCTTTCCTTCGCCGGTTTCCGACGAAAACGGCAGGGCGAACGGCGGCGCGCCGAGCTCCTTCCCGCGCTTGTTTGCCTCCTGCTTCCGCTTGGACTTTGCGATCTTGTCCGCCTTTGTCGCAACGAGGGTGTAGGGAATGTTGTAATAGATAAGATACCGGAACATCTGAAGATCGTCCTGCGTCGGCGCGTGGCGGATGTCGATCAGCATCAGCAGATGCTTCACGCGTCCGCTCGAAAGATAGCGTTCGAGAAGCTCGCCCCAGCTTTTCTGCTCGGTCTTCGACGCCTTCGCAAACCCGTAGCCCGGCAGGTCGACGAGGTACAGCGCCTTGTTCAGCAGAAAGAAATTGACCAGCCGCGTTTTCCCCGGCTGCGCCGAGGTCTTTGCAAGCTTCTGATTGTTTGCGAGACGGTTGATGAGGCTCGATTTGCCGACGTTCGACTTTCCGACGATCGCGATCTCGCACGGGAGCGGTTCGGGATACTGCCCGCCGAGACCCGCGCTTGTGACAAATTCCGCCTGTCTGATGATGAATTGCTGTTCCATAGGGTCAGTATAGCGTGAAAATTCACATTTCGCAAGATATTCGTTTACACTTTCGTCATCGGTTTTGGAAAACTGCATGGTACAATTATGGTACAAGTATAGAAAGCCGCACTGTCGGCGAAAGGATCGTTATGGGACTGTTTCATGCATCGGATATCGGATTGGACCTCGGCACGAGCAATGTGCTTGCATACGTGCGCGGCAAGGGCATCGTCTTGCGCGAGCCGAACATCGCCGCGGTGGAGCGCGGCACGGGGAAGCTCGTTTCGATCGGTCAGGAAGCGAAGGAGCTGGTCGGCCGCGCGCCGGAGAATCTGATGATCGTCCGTCCGATGCAGGACGGCGTGGTCGCGAACTTCGACGCGACGGAGCGCATGCTGACGCTGTTTTTCAACCGCATCGTCGGCAGCCGCATCTTCTTCAAGCCGCGTGCGGTCGTGGCGGTGCCGTCGATGGCGACCGAGGTCGAAAAGCGCGCGGTCATCGAAACGACCGAAGGCGCCGGCGCACGCTACACCTTCCTGATCGAAGAGCCCGTGGCGGCGGCGATCGGCGCGGGGCTCGACATCACGGAGCCGAAGGCAAACATCGTTTTAGACATCGGCGCGGGCACCTGCGACATGGTCGTGACCTCGATGGGCAAGGCGGTGCGGCATGATTCGCTGCGCGTCGGCGGCGACAAATTCGACGCTGCCATCGTGCGGTACCTCAAGCGTCAGCACGGCGTCGTGATCGGCACGCGCGCCGCGGAGGAGCTGAAGATCGCATACGCGTCCGCGTTCCCGCGCAAGGACGAGCTCAAGATGGAGGTGCGGGGGCGGTCGCTCGGCGGCGGGCTTCCGATCTCGCTGGAGCTCGGCAGCAACGAACTGACGTTCGCGCTCGCGGAACCGCTTCTGTCGATCGCGGAGGCGTTGAAGGACACGCTGGAACAGACGCCGCCGGAGCTTGCCGGCGACATCGCGTCGCGCGGGATCTGTCTCACCGGCGGCGGCGCGCAGCTCTTTGGGCTGGACCAGTATATTGCGGAACAGATCGGCGTCCCGTGCTACGTCGCGGAGGATCCGGTCGCATGCGTTGCGATCGGCTGCGGCAAGGTGCTGGAGGAGCCGAAGAAATACGAAAGCGTTCTGTACGACTATCGCCGCGGCGACTATTACGAGGAATAAGGGGAGATCGCAATGTCGGAAACAAAGGGGAAAAAAGCACTGTCGCTCTGCATTCTCAGAGTGCTGGAGCAGCACGCGGGCAAGGCAAATCCGCTGTCGACGCGGCACATCATCGAATATCTGGAAGCGGATCACGGCATGATCGCCGAGCGCAAGGCGGTCGGCCGCAACCTGCTGCTGCTTTCCGAGATGGGCTTCCCGCTCTCCACCTATCAGGAGAACGGCAAGGGTTACTATCTGAAAGCGGACGCCGAAAACGTGCAGCACGAGCACAATCCCGTCGCGCTGGACGCGTATCTGCGCGCGCCGCGTTCCGAGCACTCGGAACAGGAGATCCGAAAGCTGCAGGATCCCGTTCCGGTCTATGTTTCGGAAGCGGCTGCGGGACGGCAGCCCGAACAGGTCTTTGAAACGCTCGACCGCATCAAGGAGGCGATCGAACGGAAGGTACAGATCAGCTTTCTCTACGCCGTCGTGCAGACGGACGGACGAAAGGCGCCGCAGCGGGAAACGCCGTTCACGGTGTCGCCGTACGCGCTGTTTCTGGCGGAAGGCTATTACTATGTGATCGTATCCATGTCCGGCTACGGCAGGCTGCTGCATTACCGCTGCGATCTGATGGAAGACGTGCAGCTGACCGGGCTTGCCGCGCGCGGGACCGAAACGCTGATCGAGTGCCGGGACGGTCTGGACGTCGCCGCGTATGTGAACCGCACGATCTACCACACCGACGTCAAGGAGACGCATACCGTGCTCTGCGCGGGGCATCTCACCGGCGATCTTCTCGATTCGTTCGGCGACGCCGTTCGCATGCGTCCGGAGGGCGAAACGATCCGCGCCGAGATCGACGCGCCGTGGGAGATGGTGCACCGGTTTCTGGTCGAAAACCTCAAGCATACGACGCTGCTCGCCCCGGCGTGGCGGCGCGCGCAGATCCGCGAGG
>JAZNHI010000070.1:0-5987 GCA_045576895.1 Clostridia bacterium
TATCGTGCCGCAAGGCATATCGCGCCGTAAGGCATATCGCGCCGTAAGGCATATCGTGCCGTAGACATATCGCGCCGTAAGACATATCGCGCCGCAAGGCATATCGTGCCGTAGACATATCGCGCCGCAAGGCATATCGTGCCGTAGACATATCGCGCCGTAAGGCATATCGTCCCGTAAGGCATATCGCGCCGCAAGGCATATCGCGCCGCAAGGCATACCGTGCCGGTCAGACAGAAAAGGGAAGCTCGATGATGAGCTTCCCTGTTTTGTTCGCGAATCAGGCGGAGAAGGATTCGGGGTTGCGGACGAACACAAGGGTGGCGTCGCCGATCTGAATTTTGAGAACGCTTCCCTCCAGCGAATACGGATAGTCGTTCGAATCTTCCCGGAAGGTATGGATCATATGCGCGTCCCGGTCGAGAACGAAGTTGTATCCGGCGTCCAGAAACTGATCTCCGGTCTCCTCCTCGTACCACGCCATTGTGCCGATCTCCTTGAACTGCACGCGCATTGCATACCGTCCGGCGGCGAGCGAGGCGTTTAAGCCGTCGATCTTGCTGTCGGGCTGTTCGCTTTCGATCCGGACCAGATGCCATACGCCGATGACCCCGTCCGTTTTGCCGGATGTATCCTCCGGCACGCGAAACGGCGGAAGCGTAAACGCGTCTGTTCTCCTGTATCGGTATGTACGCGCATCCGATCGGAACAGGATCCGGTCCGTTTCGGGTTCATAGAAGAAGGGATCGTTCGTTCCCGGCAGCGGAATGATATTGTTGGCGACGATCTTCCAGTTCCTTTGGATCCGCGTCGCCTCATACCGCTCGTTCCAATCATAGATATAGGTATGGTCCTCGTTGAAGATCAGGTGCGATTCGATTCTGTTTTCCCGGATCCCGACATAGGTACCGTCGGATTCAATCATTTCCTCCAGCTCCCACGTGCCGCAAAGGCGTTCTTCGCTCAGCGGCTGCGGCGTCGGTACAGGCTCCGGTGTGACCGTCGGCTCGGCTGTCGGCGTCGGTGCTTCCGTGGGTTCCGGTACTGCCGACGCCTGAGATTCCGTGCGGCTTTGAACCCTGCACCCGATCAGCAGAAGTCCGGCAAGCAGTATGACAAACAATCGTTTCATGGCAATTCCTTTCCGAACGAATCGCAAAGCCGTTCTGTGAATCTGATTCAATCGAGACAATACAGCTCGCTGTATTTCTTCGTCAGATAGTCCGTGTAGTAAGTCGGGTCGAACGGCGCGCCGAAGGCTTCCTCCATCAGCCTGCCCGGCTCCTTCCTGCAGCCGAAGCGGTAGATGTGCTCGGTGAGCCATGCGACGATCGGCCGAAGATCGCCCTTGCGCACAAAGGTCCAGACGTCGAGATCCTGCTCCATGCGCTTGATGAGCTGCGCGCCGTACGCGCTGCCCACTGCGTAGGACGGGAAGTACCCGAACAGCCCGGTTGCCCAGTGCGAATCCTGCAGCACGCCGCGGCGGTCGTGCGGCACGTCGATCCCGAGGAATTCCTTATACATGCGGTTCCACTCTTTCGGCAGATCCTTCGCCGCAAGATCGCCGTTGAACAGCCGTTTTTCGAGCTCATAGCGCACCATGACGTGCAGCGAATACGTGAGCTCGTCCGCCTCGGTGCGGATGAGCGACGGCTCCGCCTTGTTGACCGCAACGTAGAATTCGTGCGCGGTGACGTCCTTGAGCTGCTCCTTGAAGATCTCCTGCATCTTCGGGAAGATCGCCTCGATGAACGGTTCGCTTCTGCCGATGATGTTTTCAAAGAAGCGGGACTGTCCTTCGTGCACGCTCATGGAAACGCCCTTGCCGATCGGCAGTTTCGCGATGTCGTCGCCGATGTTGCGCTCATAGGTGGCGTGACCGCCCTCGTGAATGACGCTGTACATCGACAGCTCCACCGCGTCCTCGTGGTAATGCGTGGTGGTGCGCACGTCGTATTTTGTGAAGCTCGTCGGGAACGGATGCTCGGTCTCGCCGATGATGCAATACTTTCGATCGAGTCCCAGAACGTCCATCAGGTAATCCGAAAAGATGCGCTGCTCGGCGATCGGATAGTACCGATGCAGGAACGAAACGTCCGGCTGGCTCTGTATCTTTGCGATCACGGGCACAAGACGCTCGCGCACGGTCGCGAAGAACTTGTCCAGCGTCGCGGTGTTCAGTCCCTTTTCGTATGCGTCGAGCATCGTGTCGTAGACCGGCGCGTCGGGCTTATAATACTTTGCGAAGCGCTTCTGCGCCGCGATCAGCTTTTCAAGATGCGGCAGAAACATCGGAAAATCGCTTTTCAGCTTTGCTTCATGCCAGACCTGATCGGCGGTCGTCTGATCGACCGTGTACTGCACGTACTCGTCCTTCGGGACGCACGCGATGCGCGCGCGCTCCTCCATGGCAAGCTCGGCGGTGCGGACGATCGCGGAATCGACCTCGTCGCGGTGTTCGAGGATCTCGCGCTGCATCGCCTCGGTTTCGGGCGAGGTGACCATGTCGTACATAGCCTCGCTGAGCACACCGAACGTGTCGCCCACGACGGGACCCGCGCCCTTCGGCATCACGGTGCTCATGTCATAGCTCATCAGCCGCATCGCGTGCTCATACGCGCGAAGCTTTTCAAGATAGGTACGGTAGCGTTCAACGGTTTCCTGGATCATAGTTTAACTCCTTTCGGGATTGTCGTTCGGTTCTTCAAGGATCACGGTCGGCTCCTTCGGCTCCTCGTTTTCGGCGGGCTCCGCCGCTTCCGCCTGCTCCGGCTTCTTCGCCGCGGGCTTTCCGATCAGGATCAGCAGCGCAACGGAGAGCACGCCGAGCACGATCAGCACAAGCATGCGCCGCGCATCGCGCACCTTGACGGACACGGTCGCGGCAGCCTCTTCGCCCGCCTCGGTCCTTGCGGTCACCGTCAGCTTCGTTTCGCCCGCGCCGCGCGCGATTACGTACAACGTGCCGTCCTTCAGCACGCCTTCGGCAACGGAGGGATCGCCGCTTGCGGCGGTGAAGGTCAGCGTTGCGCCGTCCTTTGCGGCAAACCCTGCGGTATAGGCGGGCAGCGTCTTTGCGGCTTCGTTCCGGCGTCCGAGCGGCAGCGTGAGCTTCAGTTCGAGCTCATGCGGCGCTGTGACGTTCTCCGGTTTTTGTTCGACGGTCTCCGGCTTCGCCGCGCAGGCAAGCGTCAGGCAAAGCAGCAGAACCGCGCACAGGATCCATGCTCGTTTCATAATCGTTCCTTTCATCCGTTTCCGAGGAGCCAGTCCAGAAGATCGCCGAGGTCGAAATCTCCCGCCCAGTCCTCCGAATAATCTCTTCCGTCCCCGAACAGGTCGAACCAGTCGCTCCAGTCGTACCCGCCGGAATAGTCGCCCCAGCCGTTCCAGCCGCCGAAGTCGAAGAACCCTCCGGTGTCGACCGAGACGAATTTGCCGAGCCATTCGATGTAATCCGCGTCGAAGCCCGCGTTGCGGAACACGCGCTTCAGTTCGCTGTAGAACGTGCGGTCGCCGTACGGCAGCGTGACCGACAGCCCCGCAAGCGTCGTTTCGCCGGACGTCGCGCCGTAATACACAATCGCCGAATCGAGCGCTGCGCAGAGCGTATCCGAACGCTCGGACGGAATGTTCGCGGCAAGCGACAGGATGTCGGTGATGCAGTAATCCTCCAGGGAATACGACTCGCTTCCCGTGCCCCAGCTGCCGACCGACCGCGAAAGCCGCGGATGCGCGCGGCCCGTCGATTCGCGAAGCTGGCTGTAGTTCTGGGACAGCAGCGCGTCCTCGTTCGCGTAGGCGAATTCCACCCACGCGGGATACAGCAGCGTCATGTAGGATTCGTCGATCAGCGCAAGCGTCAGCCCGTCTTCCTTGCCGTATTTCGTCTCGCATGCGCGGACGGAATCGTCGATCGCGATCTTTGCAAGCGCGGGCGTTGCAATCGCGGGATCCTTCGAAAGCGCGGTCAGCCATCCTTCGTGCGACCAGCCGATGTCCGGTTCGAAATCCTCGGAAAGCAGCGTGTAGTCGCAGTATTCATAGAGCGCGCAGCAGACCTCGAGCGAGGACATCAGGCAGCAGTCCATGCCGATGAGGTCGAAATACACCACGCCGTCCCGCAGCGCGATCTGCATCTCGTCGATCGTCAGCGCGGAATTGAAGCTTTGGAACTCGTCGTACCCGAAGCCGTAGACCGGTCCGCCGCCGTGGTCCCACAGAAGCAGGATATAACGGTCCGCGGGGTAGTTCTCTGCGCCCCAGCGGATGAAGTCGGAAAGCGTCGAAGGGACCGTCGTGTCGAGCTGTCCGAGCGTGCCGTCGACCAGCGTGAGCCCGCTGTCCGTGACGAGATACCGCTCCGATCTGCGCGAGGAGATCCCGTATTTGCCCGACCATTTGCGCGTGCCGACGGTCTCGACGACGATGTGCACGCGATCGCTCTTCTGCGCGCGGACCATTTCGGTGAGGTCCTTCGTCGCCTCCTGATACTCGGTCTCGAGGTCGGAGCCGTTCATCAGCACCAGCACCGTCACGGTGTCCGTGCCGTCGTTTCTGAGCTGTACCTTTTTGGGACGCACCCATCCCGCGGGGTCGTTCTGCGGAACGGGCGTTTTCAAAGAGGTCTGTCCGTCAAAGATCACGGGGTCCGGCGTGTCCTCCGGCTGCGGTGGAATGGGCACGGCGGTCGGAGCGGCGGTCTGCGGCGGAACGGTCTCCATCCACGCGTCGCTGTGATCGGGCAGCCATTCAAACCCGCCGCACACCGGCATGCAGCCGTCGGAGTCGATGCAGCTGCCCACGGCGCACATGCAGGTGCATGCCGAACCGAACAGGACGACCAGTGCGGCGATCACAATGATCGCGACGATCAGTCCGGTCAGTTTGCGTTTCGGCTGCGGCGTGCGCTCCACGGGCGATTTCCCCCTTTCCTATGATTCTCAATCAGCATATCACAGATCGCGGCTTCCCGCAAGGGCGCTGCGATCCGTCGAAAAACCCGGACGGTCCGGACCCGTTCTTTCAGCCGCGCAGGCGATAGAACGGGATGCGGATATACCGATCCCCGCGCTGCTTTGCGTACGGGTCGCGGTCGGTGCGGCGGTATTCCCTGCGGATCCCGAAGAAGTACCGGAACGCGATCCGCTGCATGAGCCGGTACACGTCGTCCGTGTCGATCTCGATCGAACGGCATTTGCGCTCGATCAGCGCCGGACGGAACAGCAGCGTCGTAACGTGACGTACGCGGCGAAAGCCCTTCACGCAAAGATATGCGTTCAGGTGGTATCTGAACTCAAACGTCATGCAGGGCTCGGAGAACAGAAACGGCTCGCCGAACTGCTTCCGGAACCGATCCGACAGCGTCGCCGCCGCAAACGCGCACAGCCGCTTCGACCCGAGCGCGCGCGAAAGCTTCGCCCATTCCTCCGTTCGTTCGGAAAGGTCGACGCGAAAGCCCTCGGGGAGCACCTCGGTGCAGCGGAGCAGCAGCTTCTTTGCGGATTCTGCTTCCTTTGCGTTCAGCGATTTCATACCGCTATGGTAGCATATTTCCGCCGCTTTCGCAAGAACAACCTGCGCCCGCCTCCTGTCCGAAGGACAATTCATGCGCCTCGCGCAATTCACGGCGCGCAGCGTCAATTCATGTCCGAAGGTTTTGAAAGATCCTTCGTCGCTTCGCTTCCTCAGGATGACACAGTCCCGCGGCGCTTTCGCAACAAAAAACAGCTCCGGAACGGAGAAAGGCTGTTGAGAATGGCGTCAGAAGGGCTACTCTCAAAAGAGTGTTTTTCAAACAGCCACAACAACTTGCAACAGGACGATTCGACCTCCCTCTGACGAGGGAGGTGGACACCGATAGGTGACGGAGGGAGAGATGACTCCCCCTCAGTCCCGGCAAGCCTCGACAGCTCCCCTGACAAGGGGAGATCGTTTTTTACCGTAAGAGCGCACTTATACACCACTGACACGTCAGCAATGAT
>JAZNHI010000071.1:0-5023 GCA_045576895.1 Clostridia bacterium
ACTATATAGTTTTCAAGGTGCTTCGCTGTCTCCGTTTTGCGGGACAGCTTCGTTAGTATACCTCAACTCTCTTCGTTTGTCAACACCTTTTTTCACTTTTTTGAAACTTTTTTTCAACAAGTTTTTTCCGGTGCCGACTCCCTCCGGAGCTCGAACGCCGCCTATATTACTCCTTTCCTCCCCCGTTGTCAACCCCTTTTTTCGACTTTTTTCGTATATCTTTTCATAACGTTTTCGGCAAAGTGAATCGCTGTTGAAATATGTGTCCCGCTGTGCTATAATACCTTCATTATCTATATTGTATGCAAAGAACGGAGGAACTGACATGGCGGCATCCAGAAAAGCTTCGGAGATCCGCGCGGCGCGCAAGCAGCTTCGCGCGGTCACTGCCGTGCGCCGTTCCATTTTCTATTTCATGCGGGCGATCCTGACCGTGCTTGCGATCGGCGCCATGTGCATCCTCGCTTTCCTGTCCGCGACGCGCGTCAGCAATTCCTACATTCTTGTCAACGAAGGCATGCAGCAGCGTGCCGAATGTATCCTGAAGAACGCACCCGAAAGCGATCTGGCATCCTTCTTTACCGTGAATTGCATTCAGAGCGACGCAGCGCAGCGTGAAACGAGCGCAGCGCCCTATGGCAGCGTCACCGTTTCTTCCTATGAATACAGTCTCAAGATCCTGAGCATGCATCTTCTGCCGTGGCATATCAATACGTATGTGGACGTAGTGGAGCAGATCCGCGGGATCAAGGGCAGCGTTTCCGCGGAATCCGGTTCGGACGCGACCATTCCGGAATGGTCGCCGCGCAAATACCGTCTCAACATCGGCAGAACGGAAGGTCGCTGGTATATCGAATCCATCGAGTTTCTGGAGCTGAATCCCAAGCTTGATCCGCCAGCAACGCCGGATCCGTACGCCTCTCCGCTCCCGATCGTGACCCTGTCTCCCGTTCCTACGCCCGCTCCGTCTCCGACGCCGGACGAAGTTATCTTTCAGCCGAATGATTAACCCCTTTGCATGCGATCATCCCGTTTTGCTTGCACCGATGGCCGGTTACACGGACGTCGTTTTTCGTGCGCTCTGCCGTTCCTTCGGATGCGACCTCAGCTATACCGAAATGATCAGCGCGAAGGGGCTGACCTTCGGGAACGTCAGAACCTCGGAATATCTGACGCTCGGCGAGGATGAAAACGCCGTCGCCGTTCAGCTGTTCGGGCACGAGCCGGACCGCATGGCGGAAGCCGTGAAGATCGTCGCGGATCATCTCGGTCCGCGTCTTTTCTGCATCGATATCAACATGGGCTGCCCCGCGCAGAAGATCGTTGCAAACGGGGACGGCAGCGCGCTGATGCGTACGCCGCTGCTTGCCGGACAGATCATCGAAGCCGCAAAGCGCGTCTCCCCCGTTCCCGTCACCGTCAAATTCCGCAAAGGCTGGGATGAGGATACCTGCGTTCCGTTTGCGAAGATCCTGGAAGCAAGCGGCGCGGATGCGATCACACTGCACCCGCGCACGCGCACGCAGCAGTACCGCGGGCTTGCCGACCGATCGGCGATCGGCGCGGTCAAAGCTGCCGTCAGAATCCCCGTGATCGGCAACGGTGACATTACGGACGGTGAAAGCGCGGTCTCCATGCTGCGCGAGACCGGCTGCGACGGCGTGATGATCGGCCGCGCGGCTTTGGGGCAGCCATGGATCTTCCGGGAAAGCAAGGCGGCGATCGCGGGTCAGCCGTATACGCCTCCTACCGTTGCCGATCGGCTGGAGGTCGCGATCTGGCACGCCGAGCGCATCGAACAGTTGAAAGGACCGCACGGACTGGTAGAGCTTCGGAAGCATCTGCCGCGATATCTGCACGGGATCCGTGGGGCGGCGGCGCTTCGCACACGGCTGAACGAAGCGAAAAATGCTGCGGAAATCCGCGCGTTTTTGCTTGACAGCCTGAAGAACATCACTATATAATAGAATGATTCCCAAAAAGGGCTTAAAGGAGAAACAATATGGCAGAGATTTGGCTGACTCAGGAAGAATTTGAAAAGCGCAAGGAACATCTGGATTATCTGAAATCGACCCGCACGCTCGAGATCGCAGAGATGCTGAAGATCGCGCGCGGTTTCGGCGATCTCAGTGAGAACGCGGAATACGACGCGGCAAAAGCGGAACAGGCAAAGAACGAATACGACATCGCCACCCTCGAAGCGGAACTCCGCACGGCGAAGATCATCGATAAAACGGCGCTGGCAGGCGACAAGATCAATGTCGGCTCGAAGGTCAAGGTCAAGAATGCGGCAACCGGCGCAGAGATGGATCTGGAGATCGTCGGCACAATGGCGGCGGATCCTCTCGCGGGCAAGGTCAGCAACGAATCCCCGATCGGCGGCGCGCTGCTCGGTCACGTTGCGGGCGATATCGTTCCGGTTACCACCCCCGGCGGTATGATTCATCTGGAGATTCTTTCTATTCACTGAATTCGGAGTATTATAATAAATGGAAGAGACAAACATTCCGCAGGAATCTCAGGAGCTTTCGGCAGAACAGCTTTCCGAGCTTCTTCAGATTCGCAGAGACAAGCTTTCCGCCCTGCGTGAAGCGGGCAAGGACCCGTTTGCGGTCATCACGTTCCCGCAGTCGCACCACAGTGCGGAGATCGTCCGGGACTATGACAATCTCGAGGGCAAGGAGGTCTGCATTGCCGGCCGCATGATGTCCAAGCGCATCATGGGCAAGGCAAGCTTTGCGCACCTTCTGGACGCCGCAGGCGATATCCAGTTCTACGTAAAGCGCGACGACGTAGGCGAACAAGCCTACGCCGATTTCAAGGCGTACGACATCGGCGACATCGTGGGCGTCAAGGGCTTCGTTTTCAAGACCAAGACCGGCGAGGTCTCCGTCCACGCGCAGGAGATCACGCTGCTTTCGAAGTCCCTGCGTCCCCTGCCCGAGAAGTTCCACGGGCTCAAGGATCCGGAGCTTCGCTACCGTCAGCGCTTCGTCGACCTGTTTATGAACGCAGGCGTGCGTGAAACGTTCAAGAAGCGCAGCGCGATCATTGCGGAGATCCGCCGCTACCTCGACAGCGAAGGCTTCATGGAGGTCGAGACGCCCGTGCTGAACACGGTCGCGTCCGGCGCGTCCGCACGCCCGTTCGTCACGCATCACAACACGCTTGACATCGACATGTACATGCGCATTGCGACCGAGCTGCACCTGAAGATGTGCATCGTGGGCGGTCTTGAGCGCGTGTATGAGATCGGTCGCCTGTTCCGCAACGAGGGCATGGACGCCACGCACAACCCGGAGTTTACGACGATCGAGATCTATCAGGCGTACACCGACCTCAGAGGCATGATGGCGCTTTGCGAACAGATCATGTCCCGCTGCTGCCGTCTCGTCAACGGCACGACGAAGATCACGTTCCAGGGTCAGGAAGTCGACCTCACGCCCCCGTTCCGCCGCATGACCATGAACGACGCGGTGAAGGAATATACCGGCAAGGACATCTATGCCTGCGCAACGGACGAGGAAGCCCGCGCGATCGCGAAGGAACTCGGTCTGGAGCTGAAGGATCCCGAATCGACCAAGGGCAAGGTGCTTGCCGAAGCGTTCGACGCATTCGTCGAGGACAAGCTGATCCAGCCGACGTTCATCACGGACTATCCGATCGAAAACTCCCCGCTGACCAAGCTGAAGAGCGGCAGCAAGGATATCGTCGACCGCTTTGAGGTCTTTATCTGCGGGCACGAATACGGCAATGCGTACACCGAGCTGAACGATCCGATCGACCAGCGTGCGCGGTTCGTGCAGCAGGCAAAGGAGCGTCAGAAGGGCGACGACGAAGCGATGCAGATCGACGAGGACTTCATGCTTGCGATGGAATACGGCATGCCCCCCACGGGCGGTATCGGCATCGGCATCGACCGTCTGTGCATGCTGCTGACCGACGCGCCGACCATCCGCGACATTCTTCTCTTCCCCACAATGAAGCCGATTGGCAAGAAGCAGGGCGAAGCCAAGCAGGACAAAAACGACATTTCGGAAGCAGTCACAGAAGCTGCTGCACCCGTTGCCGAAGCGCCTGCCGAGCAGGAGAAGATCGACTTCACCGGCGTCGAGATTGAACCGCTGCTTAAGGACTTCGTAGACTTCGAGACCTTCAGTAAGTCCGATTTCCGCGCAGTCAAGGTGCTTGCCTGCGAAGCCGTTCCGAAATCCAAGAAGCTCTTAAAGTTCACTTTGGATGACGGTACCGGCACAGAACGCACGATTTTATCAGGCATTCACGCTTATTATGAGCCCGAACAGCTCATCGGCAAGACGCTCGTTGCGATCACGAACCTCCCGCCCAGAGCCATGATGGGGCTCGAATCCTGCGGTATGCTGCTTTCCGCTGTCCACAAGAAGGACGGCGAAGAACGGCTGAACCTGCTCATGGTTGACCCGCACATCCCTGCCGGCGCGAAGCTGTACTAATCGCATAGAACCTCAAACACCTCGGAGAAATCCGAGGTGTTTTTATGTACTTTTCAGACATTTCTGTCTATCAGATTCCCTCCCATTTTCGTCCAAAATACACCAATTTACACCAGTCGTACGCCAATCTTGCAAAACTGCATCTTTTCCAGCTAAAATCGCACATTTGACATTGCTTTACCGTTTGCCATTCTCTATTTTTTGCTGAAGGGCATCAAATAGCACCCTTGATCTAAAAAAAACAGCCGGGGGATATCCCTCGGCTGTTGCCTGTTTCGCGATTATTCGATCGCGATCGTCTTTTTCTCAGGCAGGGCTTTCTTTTCCTTCTTCGGAATCAGCAGATGCAGTACGCCATGCTGGAACGATGCCTTAACGTCCTCCTCCGTGATTTCTTCACCCACATAGAAGCTGCGCTGCATCGAGCCCGAATAACGCTCCTGCCGAATCAGCTTGCCGTGCTTTTCCTTGTTCTGATCCAGGTTCTTTTCGGCATTTACCGTGAGGTAACCGTTGTTCAGCTCCAGCTTGATCTCTTCCTTCGCAAAGCC
>JAZNHI010000072.1:0-5519 GCA_045576895.1 Clostridia bacterium
TGATCAGATTCGAACTGACTACCTCGTCATTACCAATGACGTGCTCTACCTACTGAGCTACATCAGCGCTGCAACGCGCATTATAACAAATACGCGCTGAGAATGCAAGTGTTTTTTTCAAATTCCTCAAAAAACCTTTATTCCGCCTTCACCTTGTTCTTTTCATACAGGATCATAAGCCCGTCGATCAGAATATCCGGTTCCAAATGGAACCTGCGGCGGCAGACAGGCGCGATGACGCCGGACAGCCCGCCCGTGATGACCGCGGTCACCGGTTCGCCGAGCTCTTCCTCCAGCCGGTCCAGCAGACCGTCGAGCATGGCGGCGGTGCCGTTGATCGCGCCGGAACGCATGCAGTCGACCGTGTTGGTGCCGATCAGCTTTGCCGGACCGACGAGATCGATATACGGAAGCTGCGCAGCGTTCGCGGACAGGGCGTTCATGGACGTCCACAGTCCCGGAATGATCATGCCGCCCATATATTCGTTGTCGTGCGCGACGAGCGACAGCGTGGTCGCCGTGCCCATATCGACGATCGCGATCGGCGTCTTATATTTCGCGCGCGCCGCAACGGCGGCAACGATGAGATCGCTGCCGACGCTTGCGGGATTGTCCGTGCGGATGTTGAGTCCGGTTTTGATCCCCGGTCCCACGATCATCAGATCGACGCCGGTCAGGATCTTCACGGCCTGCGGGATCACGGACTGCAGATACGGCACGACGGAAGAAAGGATCCCGCCCTCGATCTCGTCGGGTCGGATATCATACAGCTTCAGCACGCCCTGAATGTCGATCGCGTACTGATCCGCCGTCTTGCTTCTGTCGCTTGCGATCCGCGCGGAAAAGATCTGCTTTCCGTCGCGCATGCCGCCTAAAACGATATTGGTGTTGCCGACGTCGATGGCAAGGATCACGGGTTATTCCTCCTTTGAATTCTCGGGTTGGGCAGTTTCGCCGACCGGTTCGAACGCGGCATTTGAAAGCGTATCAACGGATTCTTCGGCTGTTTCCGTCATCGAAGAAACGACCGGCTTGAAGAACGGAATCGGTTCATACCGCTTCAGCGCGATCGCAACGCCCTTGGCGACGCCGCCGCCGATGACAAGACCGGTCGCCCATTCAATGAGTCCCTGCACGCCCACAACCAGCACGACGAACATCAGCGGGTTGACCGCGCCTTTTTTCGCGGCGAGGTTCTGCACAAACTCGGTGTGATAGAAGAACAGTACGATAAAGCCCATGAAGCAGATCGTGTTGAGCATCGGCGCCAAAAGCCCGCCCGCAAAGTAGCTCCAGATGCGGTGCCGGTCGATCTTTTGAAAAACGCGGAACAAGAGTCCCGTAAGATAACCCACCAAAGCACGCGTGCCGATGCACAGCAGCACCGTCATAAACGGCGATACCGCAAAGAACGCCGCCGTCATCAGCGATTTTCCGGTGATCGCGTCGTACAGGCTCAAAAGCCCGTAGAACGCGCCGAGAATCGTGCCCGCCAGCGGTCCCAAAAGCATCGCGCCGACGGCGATCGGGATCATCGTAAACGTCATGACCAGCGGACCGACCGGAATAGAAGAAAGCCCGGTCAGCTTCATCAGCAGAATGACGCCGATGAACATCCCGAGCTCCGCGATATAGCGGACGTTGACCTGTCTTTTGACTTTCTGTTCCATTATGAAGTTTTCCTCCTTGCTTGTGTTCCCTTCGGATACACTGCGTAGATTATTTTCGGCGCGGCGGTTCGCGTTTCGTTCTCCCATCCCGAAAGTATGAGGAACCGGCTCCTCGTTTCGCCGTCTGCATTATACCGCAGCGCGAAATCGAATGCAAGTTGCAATTCCGCTTTTCGTATGTTATATTATTGTTACAGTCCATCTTTGGAGGGATCCTATGCTCAGCGGAAAAACAGTCGTACTCGGCGTAACCGGCGGCATCGCCTGCTTCAAGGCGGCGGCGCTCGCTTCCATGCTCAAAAAGCAGCACGCCGACGTGCAGGTTCTGATGACGGAAAACGCAACGAAGTTCGTTACGCCTCTGACCTTTGAACAGCTTACGGGCAGCAAAGCGCTCGTCGACACGTTCGACCGGAACTTTGTGCACTCCGTGGAGCACATCGCGGTTGCGGACCGCGCGGACTTCGTGCTGATCGCGCCGGCAACCGCAAACGTGATCGCAAAGCTTGCGCACGGACTGGCGGACGACATGCTCACCACGACCGTGCTTGCCTGCCGCTGCCCTAAAGCGATCGCGCCCGCGATGAACACCGGCATGTATGAAAACCCCGTCACGCAGGACAACATCGAACGCCTGCGGCATTACGGCTGGGAGATCGTCGATCCCGCAACGGGACGCCTTGCCTGCGGCACAAGCGGCAAAGGCAGACTTCCCGAGCCGGAGGATCTTCTGGAGGTCGTCCTGCATGCGCTCGCGCACGAAAAGGATCTTTCAGGCAAACGCGTGCTCGTCACCGCCGGACCCACGCAGGAATCGCTCGATCCCGTGCGGTATCTGACCAATCACTCCTCCGGGCGCATGGGCTATGCGATCGCGAACGCCGCAGCGCGCAGAGGCGCTGCCGTAACGCTCGTTTCCGGTCCGACGGCGCTGAAAAAACCCGCCTATGTGAACACGGTCGACGTCGTTACGGCGGAGGATATGTTCCGCGCGGTCATGCAAAACGCGCCGGACGCGGATATCATCATCAAGGCGGCGGCGGTCGCGGACTACCGTCCGAAGACCGTTGCGGACAACAAGCTCAAAAAGAGCGACGATGCGATGTCGATCCCGCTCGAACGCACAAAGGATATTCTCGGTACGCTCGGCGGCAGCAAGCGCGAAGGGCAGTTCCTCTGCGGGTTCTCGATGGAAACGGAACACATGCTTGAAAACAGCCGGAAAAAGCTTGAAAAGAAAAACCTCGACATGATCGCGGCAAACAACGTCAAGGAGCCCGGCGCGGGCTTCGCGGTGGAAACGAACGTGCTGACGCTGATTACAAAAGACGGCGAGACGTCACTTCCGCTGATGAGCAAGGACGACGCGGCAAACGCGCTGCTCGACGAGATTCTGAAGCAGCTTTGAAAACATTCAAAAGACGAAAGACGCGGACGCATAGATCCGCGTCTTTTTTCACACAATAACGGAAACAACCGCTTCGGAGGTTTTTTCCATGCACCTGACCCGCAAACAAACAATCCTGATCGTGACGCTCTCCGGCGTCGCTGCGCTGCTGCTCGTCGGACTGCTTCTGCTGCTGCATTACGGCAAGAGCGATCCGATCCCCGCAGAGCCCTCTCTGCCCGCCGCAACCGAAACGCCCGCGCCGACCGAAGCGCCGACGCCTACGCCGGAACCGACCGCAACGCCCTCGCCCACGCCGTACTATCTGCCGCTGGTGCCGGAGGGCGCGGCGAATCCCCCAACGCCGCTTCCGCCCGCGCCGACGGCAACGCCCGCGCCGGAGGCAAAGCTGAAAAGCGTTCCCTCCCCGCGGGACGGGATCTATAACGATGAAATCCGGGAATTCATGGCGATCGGTACGCAGAACGGCGAAGCGGTCGCCGTTTTGCTTGTCCGGGTCAAGCCGCCGGACGCGACCGTCGTCGCCATCCCGTGCGAAACGCAGGCGAAGGTCTATACGCTGAAGGAGGGCGCGGTCGTCACAGCGGTCGACGACGCGCCGCTCTCCTGTGCGTCGGCACGGGCAAGCGGCGTGCGTGAGGGCTGCTGGAATCTCGTCTGGGCAGTGAAGAACCTGACCGGCTACCGTGCGCCGGCGTATCTGTGCGTGGACTTTGCCTGCATGGACGCGTTCTTTTCCTTTGCGCCGTCGCTTCCCGCGGACGGCGGCGACGTCGGCCTCGCCGCGTTTTCGGACATGCTCAGGGAGACCGGCGAAGCCCGCGCCGCCTCCATGGCGCAGCTCGGCGTCGGCGCAGTGCGGTTTCTCAGCAAGGTCTCGCTGTGGGACCTGCCGTCGTTCCGAAGCGCCACGCGCGGCGCGTTCACCTCGAGCCTGTCGGTGCTTGAGCTTCTGAGCCTGATGCGCGATCTCAAAAAGGTCGATTCCTTCACCGTCTCCGTGCTGCCGACGGAACGGAAAGACGGCGTCCGTGTGCTTTCGGACGCCGCCGTTCTGCCGTTCTGAGTTCGCCCCGCTGCAACGCATGTGTCGAAGACGCAATTCATTGATCCGTGAAAAGCGTCCCGCTTTTCTGCGTATCCACCGTGTCGGCGAACAGCCGACGGAGGGAGCGTTGAATTGTGTCTCCGACGCATGGCGGATTTGGCATTGCAGGGGAAGACGCATAAGCGCACGCCATAATGGCTTTATACAAAAAAACAGGGCTGTTCGGAAATTCCGTTCCGAACAGCCCCTTGCTTTGTGAAATTCAGGAAAGGATCGCCCTGATGTCGTCGAGCGAGGCGGCAAAGGCGATGCCTTTCAGTTTTTCCGGCGTACTCAGTTCCTTTTCAAGCATGCGGTCGAGCAGCAGCCTGAGGCCGTCGTAATAGCCGTTCAGATTGTAGAGGACGCACGGCGCGTCGAGATGCCGTAAGGCAACCTTGCTCATGATCTCCGCAATCTCCTCGAGCGTGCCCGTGCCGCCCGGAAACGCAATGAACGCGTCGCCGAGCTCGATCATCTTTGCCTTGCGCTCGGACATGTCCTGCGTGACGTACAGCTTTGTGATCGCGTCGTACACAAAGCCCGCGTCGACAAAGAACTGCGGCTCCACGCCGAAGACCTTGCCGCCGGACGCAAGCACGCTTTCCGCCAGCATGCCCATCAGCCCGCACTTCGAGCCGCCGTATACAAGATTGTGCCCGTTTGCGCCGATCCACGTGCCGAGCTCCCGCACCGCGGGCTCAAGCGTGGGATCGCTGCCCGGCGTTGCGCCGAGATATACCGTAATATTCATCCTTTCCTCCATGCGCCGCAGGCGCAATTCATCCGCGAAAAGCGTTCCGCTTTTCTGCGTGTCCGCCTCATCCGCCTAACGACGTTCACACTCCGCTTGCGCTTCGTTTCAGCGGTGCCGTCGCGCGCTTTCATAGGCTCCATTTCGCTTCGCTTCATTACGGCGGTAGATCGCACGCTCCCCGCGCGTACCATCGCGCGTCGCCATCTCTTCCCCTCGGAGGGGAAGACTTTTGGATGCGTGCTCTCCCATGCCCCCTTGTGCAAAGGGGGGATGAAAGGGGGGATTGTCGCGCGGCATAAGCCGCATATCGTGCTTGCGAAAGGAAGCATATCGTGCTGCCGCGCTGCGGCAGTATATCGTGTTTGCGTTCTGCAAACATATCGCGCTGCGTCAGACGCCCAATTTGCCCCTGTGGGGCACGATATAGCTTCGCTGCGATATGCCTTGCGGCACGATACGCCTTGCGGCACGATATACGCCTTCGGCGTACAGAGATATCGTAGGGGCGGATATCATCCGCCCGCCGCAACAGCGGAACAGGAAGATACGATCTTCCCCTACGGATGCGCGATATAAATCCCTGCGGGATTCACGATA
>JAZNHI010000073.1:0-10307 GCA_045576895.1 Clostridia bacterium
TGCCGCAGCGCGTAAAAAAAGACCTCCCGGGCGGGAGGTCATTTACGCGTTTTGTAGTTACAGCTCGGAGATCAGCGTGTCGAGCGAATCCTTTGCGTCGCCGAGCAGCAGACGGAGACCGCGTTTACGGGAGTAGAGGGGATTTTCCACGCCCGCGTAGCCGGGCTTCAGGTCGAAGTTGCATACGATGACTTCAGGCGCCTGGTCGACGTTCAGGATCGGCATGCCGTAGATCGGGGTGCCTTCCGCTTCACGTGCGGCGGGGTTCATGACGTCGCTTGCGCCGACGACCACGACCGCGTCGCAGTTCTTGAAATCGTCGTTGATCGCGTCGAGCTCATAGAGATGCTCGTAATCGACGTCCGCTTCCGCGAGCAGCACGTTCATGTGGCCGGGCATACGACCCGCGACCGGATGGATCGCGAACCGCACGGTTGCGCCGTTTGCTTCGAGCTTGTCGCAAAGCGTCTTGACCTTATGCTGCGCCTGCGAAAGCGCCATGCCGTAGCCGGGAACGATGATGACGTTCTTTGCATCTTTCAGCGAGAACGGGGCTTCGGGCTCGGGTTCGGGCTCCGGTTCGGGAGCGGGGGTTTCTTCTTTCTTTTCGCCGGGCTTGTCGATCTTCACGGTCTTGCCGAGCAGAATATCAAGCAGGTGACGGTTCATGGCACGGCACATGATCTGCGTGAGCAGAAGACCGGACGAACCGACGATGCCGCCGACCGCAACGAGCAGGACGTTCGAAATCGCCATACCTGCGATCGCGCCAGCAACGCCGGACAGCGAGTTCAGGAGCGAGATCGCAACGGGCATATCGGCGCCGCCGACGCGCATTGCAAACAGCCAACCGAACAGCAGTGCCGCAACCGCGCAGATCACGAGCGAAACGATCTGCAGTCCGTTGAACGCCGCAAGCACGATACCTGCGAGGCACGCGCAAAGCAGCAGCACGGAAACGAGGCTGTGTCCCTTGAACTTCTTCGGGCGGCTGTCAATTTTGCGCGCAAGCTTCAGCGCGGCGATCAAAGAGCCGGTGAAGGTGATCGCGCCGATCACGAGCGCGAGCGCCGCGGTGACGTTTGCAAAGACGGAGCTGTCCGTTTTAACAAGCTCGATTGCGCCGACAAATGCGCTTGCGAGACCGCCGATGCCGTTCAGAAGCGCAACGGTCTGGGGCATTTCGATCATCTTGACCTTCTTTGCCCAGACGAGGCCGACGATCAGACCGACCGCCATCGCGCCGAGCGCGGCAAGCAGGATCCAGAGCTTAAACGTCGTGAGCGCGTACCATGCCGTCAGCACGATCGCAAGCGCCATCACACCGGTACAGACGAGGTTGCCTGCGACCGCGGATCTGACCTTGCTCTGCATGGAGAGACCGACGAGAACGAATGCCGACAGAATGGCGGAGAGAACGAAAAACAGCGTAATGCTCATACGTTATCGTCCTCCTTGTTCTTTTTGTTGAACATGCGGAGCATCTTATGCGTGACCGCAAAGCCGCCCGCGACGTTGATCATGGCAAACGCCGCGGCGCAGAACGCGATCGCCATCATAATGAATTCGCTGTTGATCGCACAGACAATGCCCGCGATCAGCGCGCCGAGCACGGTCACGCCGGACAGCGCGTTCATGCCGGACATCAGCGGCGTGTGCAGGAGGCTCGGGACCTTCTTGATGATGATGTAGCCGAGCACGGAAGCCACGATAAAGACGGCGACCAGAATGATCGGGCCCCAGACGGGATCCTCCAGGACGTTCTTTGAGACGTTTGCGGCCTCATTTACTGCGGGAGCCGCTTCAATGAGCGGCTCCTCTTCAGCGAACAGTGAGAACAGAATGTTCATTATTCCTCCGTCTTACAGAAGACCCATGGCTTCTCTCGCACCCTTGTGGACGAGCTTTTCGCCGTCGGTGACGAGGATGCCTGCGTCGATCGGGTCGTTCATGTCGAGAACGATCTTGCCGTCCTTCGTAAGATGCTTGACCAGGTTGTAGATGTTGTGCGCATACATCCAGGTCGAGCTCGTCGGCAGGAAGCCGGGGATGTTCTTGACGCCGAAGATCGTGACGCCGTGCTTCACGTCGGTGCCGCCGGGCGTGGTGATCTCGCAGTTGCCGCCCTGGTCGATCGCGATGTCGACGATGACGGAGCCGGGCGCCATGGACTTGACCATGTCCTCGGTGACCATGACGGGCGCGAGTCTGCCGGGAACGAGCGCGGACAGGAAGACGATATCCATATCCTTGATGACCGGACGAAGCGCTTCGCGTTCCTTCTCGAGCCATTCGCCGGTGATCGCCTTTGCATAGCCGCCCTCTGCGACGGAGACTTCATCCGGGATGCCGAGGTCGACGACCTTCGCGCCGAGGGACTGCGCCTGCTCACGCGCTGCGGAGCGGATATCCGCTGCGTACACGACCGCGCCGAGACGCTTCGCCGTTGCCAGAGCCTGCAGACCCGCAACGCCGACGCCGATGACCATGACCTTTGCGGGCTTGATGGAGCCGACCGCGCAGAAGATGTTCGGGATGAACTTGGAGAGCTTTTCCGCCGCCATGACGATGCCGCGATAGCCGGCGCAGGTGCTCATGGAGGTCAGAGCGTCCATGCCCTGTGCGCGGGAGATACGCGGAATGCAGTCGACCGTCAGACCGATGATGCCGTTTGCCGCCATCTTTTTGACCATCTCGTGGTTGACGGGGGATGCCGGATGGATGAACGTGATCAGGTACTGACCGCGCTTCATCATGTCGACTTCGTGCATGCCGTACTGCTCGTTGAACAGCGGCTCCTTGACCTTCAGGATCAGATCCGCACGATTGTAGATGTCGCGAACGTCGTCGACGATCTCTGCGCCTGCTTCCGCATATGCGGCGTCCATGAAGAACGCGCCTGCGCCTGCACCTTTCTCGACGAGCATGGTATGACCGTCTGCGACAAACTTTTTGATGGTTTCCGGAGTTGCTGCGACACGATTTTCATCGTGCATAATTTCTTTGGGGACACCGATAATCATAATTTGACTTCTCCTTTTGGTTTTTTATTTCTCCCGAATTATCGGGGAGTATACTTGTTTTGCGGTGGACAGAACGAGCAGCGTTTTTGTACGACCGACGCCGGGAATGCTCTTCACTTCGTCCAAAAGGCGTTCCAATGACCGCGTCGAATCTGTTCGGATCTTGATCAGGTAGTCGTAATCGCCTGCGACATAGTTGCATTCAATGATCGAACTGCGCTTTTTTGCAAAATCAATGAAGCCCTCATTGAAGCGCGGGTGGTCCATCAGGATACAGATGAATGCCGTGACGTCCAATCCGAATTTCTTTTCATCAAGGATCGTCGTGTACTGCTTGATGGCACCGGCGTTTTCGAGCTTCCGGATTCGCTCGATGACTGCAGATACGGAAAGATTGACCTTTTCACTTAGATCGCTTGCGGATATACGCGCGTTTTCGGACAGTGCGTTGATGATCTTAATATCGGTATTATCCATATAAAAGACCCCCCCTATCCAACCGTATCTATCATAGAGCGTATACCGGAAAAAGTAAACAGTTTTTTCAAAAATATACAAATAATTATGGCGTATTTGAAATATACCAAAATATTTTCTGAAAAAAAGAAAAACCCCGCAGTGCGCGGGGCAATGAAAAAAGCACATCAGTCAAGGACCTTCACATACGCTCTGCGGCGCTTGTGCTGGACCGCGTTGAAGCGCTTCCAGAGGTTGCGGATCTGCATGTTGTCCTCTAAGTTCAGATTCGTCTCCGCGTACTCGGTGACGCCGTCGGAAAGCATGTCGCACAGCGCGGCGGCGATGACCGCCGGAATGCCGGTGTTCACGTACTCCGGCGCGACCGCGATCAGCCCGAGGTCGATGACCTTCGGCTTTTTGATCGCCTTCAGAAGACGCAGGAGCGCAGCGGGGGTCAGATGCCCGCGGCTCTTCTGCACCGCCTTTGCAATCGACGGGAAGCTCACGCCGAAGCAGACGACCTTGTCGTGCTCGTTCAGAATGCAAACGACGTGTTCGAGGTCGATAATCAGGCGGAAGTTGTCGATCATCATCTTCTTCATGCCGGGCGTGAACGGCACGGTGCCGTATAAGCCTTCGTACGCGACGTCTAAAAGGTCAAAGAGCCCCTGCTGATAGCGGTTGATGAAGTCGTTGACGTTCTTCGCCTCGCCGATGCGCAGGTTGTATTTTTTGAGGACCTGCTCCGAAAGCTTTTTGAGCTTCGCCGCAGTCTCCGGCGCGGGCGCGTAAAGCTTCGATTCGACCCAGTCGACCTCCTTTGCATAGCCGCAGCCCTCGATCAGCTTTCCGTAATACTCCGCGTTGTACTGCTCCTCAAAGGTGGAGAGCTGATCGAAGCCCTCGACCAGAAGCCCTTCGCGCTCGAGATCGGAAAAGCCCAGCGGACCGCAGACGGCGTTCATGCCGTGATCGCGGGCAAACCGCTCGACGGCGTCGAACAGCGCCTTTGCAACCGCGGGATCGTCGATCGCGTCGAAGCGGTCGAACCGCACGCGCTTTTCGTTGTTCTTCTCGTTGGACGCCTTCTGGATGATCGCCATGATGCGCCCGACGACCTTGCCGTCGCGGTACGCAAGCCAGTAGTCGGTCTCGCAGGTGTCGTTGTAGATGAAATTCTTCGAAAAGAGCTTCTTCTCGTCACCGTACAGCGGCGGTACGAAATACGGATTGTCCCGGTACATGTCAAGCGGAAACTGCAGAAACGCCTTCTGCTCCGCTTTGGTCCTGACCTCTTTGACCGTAACCATGGGGATCCTCCGTCAGGCGCGGCGCTTTGCGTGGAAGCTGACGCCGACGCCGTTCGGTCCGCAGTGGCTGCCCGCGGTCGGGTTCGTGACGACGGTCTCGATGACAAGATCCTCGCCGAAGCGCGCATGCAGCATATCCTTCAGCTCCGCCGCAAGCTCCGGCGCGTCGGTGTGTCCGATGATGAAGTGATGGGCCTTGATATCGTCGCCGAGCTCCTCGACGGTCTTGACGAGCCGATCCATCGCGTTCGCTCTGCCGCGCTCCTTGCCGATGCTGACCATCTGTCCGGCGTCGTCCATGCAGATGATCGGACGGATGCCCAAAAGCGTGCCCATCGTTGCGGCAATGCCCTTGACGCGGCCGCTGCGCTTGAAGAATTTCAGATCGTCCGCAAAGAAGTACTGCGCGAAGTGATCGACCTCTTTGTCCGCCCACGCAAGGATCTCGTCGACGGTCTTGCCCGCCTTGTACAGGTCGCCGATCTCGCGCACGATATTGTAGCTCACGATCGTGATGCCCTTGGTGTCGATGTGATAAAACTTCCGCTCCGGGAATTCCTTTAAAAGCTCCTCGACCGCCTCGTCCATCGCGCGGAAGGTGACCGTCATTGCGGCGGAGAAGTGGACGTACAGGATATCGTTGCCCTGTTCAAATTCCGGACGGAAATAATTGAGATACCGTTCCTTCGAAATGCCGCCGGTGGTGGGCAGCACGCCGTTGCGGAGACCGTCATAGAACGCGTGCAGATCGATCGTTTCGGGGTCCTCATAGGGCCAGTACGTCTTTGCGTCGATGCTGTACGGCATGGAGATCAGGCGATAGCCGTATTCCTTTGCAATCTCCGGGGTAAAGTCGGTATCGGTGTCGGTAAACAGTGTCAGCATGGTTTTACTCTCCTACTAAGATATATTGATGAACGGGTTGTCCGCCGTCGATGCGGATGACCTCCGTTCTGGGATACATTTTGGTCAGCGCGGCACAGAGCCGGTCCGCTTCGTCTTTGGGCGCGTCACAGCCGACCAGCAGCAGCAGAACGCCGCAGTTTTCGACGTGCATTTCCTTTGAAAGCTGCAGGGCGGTGTCGACCGCGTCGCCGTCGTTCACATAGATCGTGTCGCCGATGAAGCCGATGAAATCGCCCTCGCGCACGTGCACGCCGTCCTTTTCGGCGTTGCGGCTTGCGCGCGAGACAAAGCCGGTCGTGACGGACGCAATGATCTCGTTCAGTTCGGAAACGATCTCGTCCGGCTCGCCCGCGTTCGTGTCCATCATGGAGATCGCGGCGTAGCCCTCGCCGACCGAGTGCGTTTTAAGCACGCGGATGTCGGAGGCGGGGTAGAGGTCCTTCGCCTGGTTCGCGGTCATGATCACGTTGCCGTTGTTCGGGAACACATAGATCGTGTCGGCGTTCGTTTTGTCGAAGGCGTCGAGGAAATCGGCGGCGCTCGGGTTCATGCTCTGCCCGCCGTCGATCACGACGTCCGTGCCGAGCTCCGAAAACGTCTCCCTGAGCCCGTCGCCCGCCGCAACCGCAACGATGCCCGCTTTCTTGCGCGGCTTCGGCACGGTGACGGTCACCTCGGGCAGCTCGGTCTCATTGTGCTGCAGCGACATGTTTTCGACCTTCAGCGTCAGAAACTCGCCGTAGCGCTGACAGCGGTTCAGGATGTCGCCGGGGCGCATCGTGTGCACGTGCACCTTCAGGATCGAGCCCTCGCGGAACGCCACGACGGAATTGCCGACGCTGTTCAGGTATTCGATGAATCCGTCAAGATCGAACGATTCCGGATCGCCCTTCGCGTTCTGCAGGCGCAGCAAAAACTCGGTGCAGTAGCCGTACTCCAGCACGCTGTCCGCGCCGAACGCGTCAAGATTCGCCTTCTTGGTCCCGGTATGGGCTTCCGCGCGCTCGACCGTTTCGCCGGAGAGCGGGCGCCGCATGCCCTCGAAGATGTAGATGAGCCCCGCGCCGCCGGAATCGACCACGCCCGCCTCGCGCAAAACCGGCAGAAGCTCCGGCGTGCGTTCAAGCGAACGCTGCATCTCGCCGAGCAGATCGTTGAAATAGCTTTTGAGCGTCGATTCCTCCGTGACGCGTTCGTTCGCAAAGTGCACGCCGTCCCGGAAGACGGTCAGGATCGTGCCCTCGACGGGGACGGGAACCGCCTGATACGCTTCCCTGACGCCGCATTCCATCGCACGGGCAATGTCGGACACGGTGGCCTCGGAAACGCCCTCGAAGCCTTTGTTGATGCCGGAGAAGATGCGGGACAGGATGACGCCGGAGTTTCCGCGCGCGCCCAAAAGCATGCCGTGCGCGCTGCGGCTTGCCACGTCGGAAAGATCCGCGTCCTCGGCGCGGTCGACCGCGTCCGCGCCGGAATACACCGTTGCGAGCATGTTGTCGCCGGTGTCGCCGTCGGGGATCGGAAATACGTTGAGATCGTTGACCGTTTTGCGGTAGCAGCCAAGATGGTCCGCGCCGCTCGAGATCATGCCGGCGTACAGCGCGCCGTTCAAAGTCGTCGTCTGCATAAAAGCCTCCTCAGATGTGTTCGGGGATCGTTCGGGAAACGTCCACGATGTCGTCCAGCGTGCAGTGCAGCGCGCTGCAGATCTTCAGAAGCGTATTGAGATGCACGGGCATTCCCTTGCCGAGCTTTGCGATCACCGCCGAGCTCAGATTCGTTTTCGACTGCAGGTCCTTTTTCTTCATCTTTCGGCTTCGCAAAAGCTTCCAGAGCTTATCGTAACAGACTTGAAAGGATTCCGGTATCATGGTTCCCCCTGTGAAATTGCAGAGCGCCCCTCCGCGTTCTGCCAAAATTACAGAATAATTTTAGCATCTCTTTCGACAAGTTTCAACATTTTCTTTACAAATGTAAAGAATTTCTTCCGGCGGTCGGAATCGGACCTGCAGTTCTTCCGCTGCGGCAGCCGGAAGGGAGACCACGTGCGTGGGAACCGGACAGGTTCCGTCAGCCTTTTTTGTTGACAGGGCGATTCAAGGAACCTATAATATATTGTATCAGCGGGCGCACGCGTCCGCACAACACAGGAGGGACCCCCATGTTTTGCAGCAACTGCGGAAAAGAACTGCCGAACGACGCAATGTTTTGCAACCTATGCGGACAGAAAGTGAGACGGATCGAACCGATCCCGGAACCCGAGCCGGACTATACGCCCGAACCGGAGCCCGAACCCGAACCGATCCCCGAGCCGGAACCCGAACCGGTCTATATGCCCGAGCCCGAACCCGAGCCGGAACCCGAGCCCGAGCCGGAACCGATCCCCGAGCCGGAACCCGAACCCGAACCGGAGCCCGAGCCCGAACCTGCGGCGGTTCCGAGACCGGAGCCGATCGCGATCCCAAGACCGGAGCCCGCGCCCGAGCGTCCCGAGGGACCTTCCCGAGTCATTCATTCGCCGAAGAAGCAGACGACCCTGCCGGGGCAGCCGGACGAGCCGCAGGAGCCGATATACGACGCGCGGGAGCCGCTGTACGAGCCTGCGTATGCGGAGGATCCGGAGGTCCTGCGGGAGAACCGTCCGCTGAGCCCGTGGGCGTATTTCGGGTACGGCATCCTGTTCTCGATCCCGGTGATCGGCTTCATTCTGCTGATCGTCTTCTCCTTTGCGGGCAGAAATGTCAACCGCAAGAACTTTGCGCGGTCCTACTGGTGCAAGCTGATCGTGGTCGTTGCGATCCTGCTGATCCTCGTCGTGCTGATCCTGACCGGCGTGCTGAGAGGACCGATCGAAACGGTGATCGGCTGGCTGCGCGATTCCGGGCTCGGCGAGCTTTCGAAGATCCTCGACTGAGAATCAACTTTGAAGGACGGAGCGATCCGTCCTTTTTTCGTGCTTGCTTGTTTGCCTTCGGAATGGTACAATACAGATAATGGAAGGGAGGCGGTTTCATGCTGTACGAATACCGTTTGGAGACCCCCAAGGAGGGATTTATCGATATTACCGATCAGGTGCGCGACGCGTGCAGGCAGAGCGGCGTGTTCGACGGAATGATGACGGTCTACTGCCCGCACACCACCGCGGGCGTGACGATCAACGAGAACACCGACCCGAACGTGAAGAACGACCTGCTGTTCGCGCTGAACAAGACCTATCCGGACCGCGCGGAGTTCCGCCATGCCGAGGGCAACAGCGCGGCGCACCTGAAGGCAAGCGTCATCGGCAGCAGCGTCACGATCATGATCGACGACGGCGAGCCGGTGCTGGGACAGTGGCAGGCGGTGTACTTTGCGGAGTTTGACGGACCGCGTTCACGGCGGTTCACCGTCAAGGTCATGGGGAACCGGGGATAACATCCGAAAGGAGAAACATATGAAAGCATACGAACGGTTACTGAAGTACGTCGCCGTGCACACCACGAGCGACGAGGAGAGCACGACGGTCCCGACCGCCGCGCGCGAGTTCGACCTTGCAAACCTGCTGGTCGACGAGCTCAGAGCGATCGGCGTCAGGGACGCGGAGGTCGACGGCATGTGCTATGTGTACGGCACGCTGCCCGCCACGGAAGGGTATGAAAACGCGCCGCGGCTCGGCTTCATCGCGCATATGGACACCGCGCCGGACTTCTCCGGCGAGAACGTCCGTCCCCGCATCATCGAAAACTACGACGGAACGGACGTCGCGCTGGGCACTTCCTGAAGAACGCTTACGAACGCGCAGTTCCCGCACCTTGCGGGCCTGAAGGGACGCACGCTGATCGTCACCGACGGCACGACGCTTCTCGGCGCGGACGACAAGGCGGGCGTTGCGGAGATCGTCACGATGCTCGACGAGATCATCAGGGAGGGAACGCCGCACGGCAAGATCTGTGTTTGCTTCACGCCGGACGAGGAGGTCGGCAGCGGCGCGGACCACTTCGACGTCGAACGCTTCGGCGCGGATTTCGGCTACACCTGCGACGGCGGCGCCGAGAGCGAGCTCGAATACGAGAACTTCAACGCCGCGGGCGCAACGTTTGCGATCCACGGATTCAACATCCATCCCGGCGAGGCAAAGGACAAGATGATCAACGCCTTATTGGTTGCGTGCGAGATCAACGGCATGCTGCCGAAGGGACAGACCCCGCGCGACACCGCGGGCTATCAGGGCTTCTGGCACCTCACGGACCTTTCCGGCACGACGGAGGAGGCGAAACTACAATACATTATCCGCGATCACGATTTCGATTCCTTCGAGCGCCGCAAGCTGACGCTTCAAAAGATTGCCGAGGTCGTCAACGCGACGTACGGCGCGGGCACGGTCGAGCTTTCGATCCGCGACCAGTACCGCAACATGAAGGAAAAGATCGAGCCCTGCATGCACCTCATCGAAAACGCCAAGAAGGCGATGGAGGAGGCGGGCGTCACGCCCAAAGTGCAGCCGATCCGCGGCGGCACGGACGGCGCAAGGCTGAGCTTCATGGGACTGCCGTGCCCGAACCTCGGCACCGGCGGCAGTCGGAGGCCAAGCGGGCTTAGGAAGACAAGGATTTGGTTCAACTCCTTC
>JAZNHI010000074.1:0-2093 GCA_045576895.1 Clostridia bacterium
ACGCTGCAGATCGCGGACTCGATCTGGATGGCAGACCGCAACGGCACGCTGCACTTTGACGAAAACTACCTCAAGGTCCTTGCCGAGACCTATCGCTCCGAAGCGAGCGCCGTGGACTTCACCGACGCGGAAACGGGCAAACAGATCGCGGACTGGATCACCGAGCACACGCACGGCAAGATCAAGATCTCCGAGGACGCGATGCGGTTCGATCCGGAAACGCTCGCCGTTCTGATCAACACGATCTATCTCAAAGCGGCGTGGACCGACAGCTTCTATGAAGGCGCAACCGCGCCCGGCACGTTTTACGGGATCGGCGGCGAGCAGGAGGTCAGCTATATGCACTGCACGGACAGCAACACGACGATCGTGCAGGGCAAGGGATTTTTGCGCTACTCCCGTCTGCTGTTCGGCGTCGGACGCATGACCTTTGTGCTGCCGGACGAGGGGACGGCGCTGTCCGACCTTCTGGGCACGCCCGAGCAGGTCCGCGCGCTGCTGAACGACGGCGAAGCGATCCGCGCGGACGTCGACGTCATGCTGCCGAAGTTCGCGTTTCAGGACCGGTTCGACCTGAACGACCCCTTAAAAACGCTCGGCATTGAAATCGCGTTCTCCGACAGCGCGAACTTTTCGGGCATGTGCGACCTTGCCGCAAAGATCTCGCGCGTGATTCAGGAATCCTACGTCGGCGACGACGAAAAAGGCGTCGAAGCCGCGGCGTACACGATGGTCGCGATGAACGAAACGGCGGCATTGGAACCCGAGGGTCTTCCGAAGATCGACTTTCACCTGACCCGCCCGTTCCTCTTCGCGATCGAAGCGCAGGACGGCACGGTGCTGTTCATCGGCACGGTGACAAACCCGACGCCCGCGGAATGACGGATCTGCCCTCGCGAGGGTGCGTATTCGTGGAGGGCTTCTCTCCTATCGTCGCCTGACGGCGACACTTCCCTCGTCAGAGGGAAGTGGGTGCGTCTCCCCTGCCGGAACATGCACGGCTTCCCCGCTTTCCGTTTGCCCTTTCTTCGGTCGGAAAGCGTTATAAAAGGAACCGCAGCTTTGCGGTTCCTTTTGCGTCTGCGGATTGACGGCGCGGATTGTATATGTTATACTGTTTTCGGATCAAATACAGGAGGGGGACCCTATGAAACCGTTTCGCAAAGCATTGATTCTTCTGGTTGTCGCCGTGATACTTGTCCCGCTGCTCGTCGGCTGCGGCAGCAAGAAGTTCAAGGTCGAGCATGTGCTGATGAATTCGATCATGGGCGGCGGATATCTGATCGAAGGAACGTTCCAGGGAAAGTCGTACCGGCTGCCGCTGAACAGCTTCGAAGGCTGTAAGGCGACCGATCTGTCCTTTGCGTCGCAGCAGGTCACGCTGTCCGCAACCAGCGGCGGCTACCTCACCGTGTCGGACGGCATCAATCTGAATCTGACCGACGACGCCGGCGAACAGCATACCGTCTTCATCGGCGAAGGCGCCGAATTTGACGTCGTGACGGACGGCGATACCCTGAAGCTTGTGCTTCCGTAACCAGCGTATACGCAAAAAACGCCGGAAAACTCCGGCGTTTTTCTGTTGTTCGGATCAGAAGTCGCGGTACAGCGCGACGAGGTTTTTGAGCACCTGCACGGAGAGGTCCATGCCCTCGACGGTGATGTGCTCGTAGGGACCGTGGAAGGCGTAGCCGCCGGTGCCGAGGTTCGGGCACGGCAGTCCCATGAAGCTCAGTCTTGCGCCGTCCGTACCGCCGCGGATCGGCTGCACTTTGGGCGTGACGCCCGCCTCCTCCATCGCCTTCTTGGCGTTCTCGATGAGGTGCATGCAGGGTTCGATCTTTTCCTTCATGTTGCGGTACTGATCGCGGATCGAAAGCTCGACCGTGCCCGCGCCGTACGTCGCGTTGACGACCTCGGCGATCTTTTGAAGCGTCAGCTTGCGGCGCTCGAAGGAATCGAAATCGTGATCGCGGATGATGTAGCTTAACTTTGCCTCCTCCGTCGTGCCGGAAAGGTCCGTGAGGTGCCAGAAGCCCTGATAGCCCGCGGTGTCGCGCGGGGTCTGTCCCTTCGGCAGCATGCCGTTGATC
>JAZNHI010000075.1:0-2202 GCA_045576895.1 Clostridia bacterium
TCCGGACACGGAAACGCTTGTCGAGACGGCGCTGAAGCTGCTGAAAGCGGAGAAGCGCGGCGTGCTGGATCTCTGCTGCGGCAGCGGGTGCATCGGCATTGCGCTGGCGGTTTGCGGGAACGCAAACGTAACGTCCGCAGATATCAGCGGGGACGCGCTGGAGCTGACGGAGCGCAACGCCCGCAGAAACGGCGTCGCCGTCAGAACGGTTCAGAGCGATCTGTTCGACGGCGTGGAGGGGACCTTCGATCTGATCGTCTCGAATCCGCCGTATCTTTCAAAGGAAGAAATGGACGCGCGGGACACGAGCCTGCGCTTTGAACCCGAGATCGCCTTATACGGCGGTCCGGACGGACTGGATTTTTATCGCCGGATCGCAAACGAATACCGGCGGTATCTGAAGCCGGGCGGCACGCTGCTTCTGGAGATCGGCGCGACGCAGGGGGATGCGGTTGCGGCGCTGTTCGAACACTGCGAATGCATTTCGGATTACGGCGGACGTCCGCGCGTCATCAAGGTAACAAACGATGATTGAGAAACTGAAAAAATGCAAAGAACGGTATGAAGCGCTGACGGAAGCGCTCGCGGCGCCCGGCGCAACGGACGACCGCGAGGCGTTTACGACGCTTTCGCGCGAGCATGCGGAGCTGTCCGAGATCGTTGCCGCGTTCGATCGCTATACGCAGACCGAACGGGAACGCGACGACTGCCTCTCGCTGCTGCGCGATCAGCCGGATACGGAGATGAAGGCGCTTGCAGAGGAGGAGCTTTCCGCGCTCGAAGCGTCCCTTGCGGAGCAGGAGACCGCGCTCAGGACGCTGCTTTTGCCGAAGGACGAGAACGACGACCGCGGCGTCATTCTGGAGATTCGCGCGGGCACGGGCGGCGAGGAGGCTTCCCTGTTCGGCGCGGATCTTCTGCGTATGTATCTGCGCTACGCGGAACGCCACGGCTTCAAAACCGAGACGATCTCCGAGAACGTCACCGAGCTCGGCGGCGTCAAGGAAATCATTCTGTCCGTTTCGGGAAAGCGCGGTGCATACGCGCGGTTGAAGTTCGAGGGCGGCGTGCACCGGGTCCAACGAGTGCCGGAGACCGAATCGCAGGGGCGCATCCACACGAGCGCGGCGACGGTCGCGGTCATGCCGGAGGTCGACGATATTCATATCGAGATCAAGGATTCCGATCTTCGGATCGACACTTACCGGTCGAGCGGCGCGGGCGGACAGCACGTCAACAAGACGTCGTCCGCGATCCGCATCACGCACATTCCGACCGGCATTGTAGTCGCGTGTCAGAACGAACGCAGTCAGCTGCAGAACAAGGAACAGGCGATGCGCCTGCTGAAAAGCCGTCTCTACGAGCATTTTGCCTCGCAGCAGCACGCGGAGCTTGCGGATCAGAAAAAGAGCATGGTGGGGAGCGGCGACCGCAGTGAGCGCATCCGCACCTATAACTTCCCGCAGAGCCGTGTGACCGATCACCGCATCGGGCTCACGCTGTACAAGCTGGAACAGTTCCTGGACGGAGACATGGACGAGATGATCGACGCGCTGACGCTTGCGGAGCGCACGGCAAAGCTTTCGGGGGAGGCGGACGCATGAAGACGGAAGTGATCTCGACGATCCGCATGGAGGACGCCGGAACGACTCTCGGCGCGGAGCTGATCCAGAGCGGCGGGCTTGTTGCGTTTCCGACCGAGACGGTCTACGGGCTCGGGGCAAACGGCCTGGACGGTGAAGCGGTCAACCGGATCTTCGAAGCAAAGGGACGGCCGAACGACAATCCGCTGATCCTGCACGTAGCAAAGAAGAGCGACGTAACGAAGCTTTGGGCGCATGTGCCGAAGCTTGCCAAAAATCTGATGGACACCTTCTGGCCGGGTCCGCTGACGCTGATCTTCATGAAGGCGGACGAAGTACCGTACGAAGTGACCGCAGGGCTCGAGACCGTTGCGATCCGGATGCCGTCCGACAAGACGGCAAGGCTGTTGATCCAGAAATCCGGCGTGCCGATCGCGGCGCCGAGTGCGAACCGCTCGGGCAGACCGAGCCCGACGACGGCAGAGCATGTGCTTGCCGATATGGACGGGCGGATCCCGCTGATCCTGGACGGCGGTCCGTGCAGATACGGCGTCGAATCGACGGTCCTGTCGCTGGTCGGCGAGCCGACGATCCTGCGTCCCGGCGCGGTCACGCGGGA
>JAZNHI010000076.1:0-16338 GCA_045576895.1 Clostridia bacterium
CCGGATATTCCGGATCCTGCGGGGTTTCCGGATTCTGCGGGGTTTCCGGGTTTTCCGGATCCGTATATGTCTGCTGCTGTTCCGTTCCCTGCTGCGCGGGAACCGCGGTCTGCCCGGTCGCCGTTTGCGCCGTCGGAGCGCTCTTCGATCCGCAATGGATGACGTCGAGCTTCTGCAGCACAAACAGGGACAGCACAAGCGCCGTCACAAACAGAACGGCGCAAAGCACCGCGAACAGCCAGAGCGGGATCCCGCCTTTGCCCTTTCGATTTCGTGATCCGGACGTCTGTTCCATAACCCCCTCCTTATGTAACGCACTATGCGGATTACATACAGTATACCATACCGTTTGACTTTTGCAAGGAATTATCACAGAAAATCGCACATCCGATCCATAAAAAACGACGGAAGCGCAATGCTTCCGCCGTCGTTTGACTGAATCTGCCGCGTTATGCCTTCGGACCTGCGTTCTTGATCGCTTCGGGCATATCGGGATACTTCTTCTCGAAGTTCGTCTGGAACATGCCGGCAAGCTTCTTCGCCTGCGCGTCATACGCTTCCTTGTCCGCCCAGAGATTTCTGGGATTCATGATCTCCGCGGGGACGTCCGCGCCGGGCACGAACGCCGGCACGTCGAGGTTGAACACGTCGTTGTGGGTGAACGGGACGCTTTCCTTCGCATAGGCGTCGTTCAGCGCGGCGGTGATCATCGCGCGGGTGTAGCGCAGCTTCATGCGCGGGTTCTTGGTGCCGTCCGGATTGACCGCGGGACCGGAAACCCAACCGGTGTTCACGAGATAGACCTTCGTGTTGTACTTTTCGATGCGCTCGCCGAGCATACCCGCGTAGACGGACGCGCGGAGCGGCATGAACGGCTCGCCGAACAGCGTGGAGAACGTCGGGACCGGCTCGTTGATGCCGATCTCGGTGCCGGCGACCTTGGAGGTGAAGCCGGTGACGAACTGATACATCGCCGCTTCCTTACTGAGCAGGGAGATCGGCGGGAGCACGCCGAACGAGTCGCAGGTCAGGAAGATAACGACCTTCGGGATGCCGCCGATGCCGGGGATCGCGGCGTTCGGAATGTACTCGACCGGATAGCCCACGCGGCTGTTGATCGCAAGGCTCGGATCGGAGTAGTCCGGCTGGCGCTTGTCGTTGACCACGACGTTCTCGACCAGCGAACCGAAGCGGATCGCGCGGTAAATTTCCGGCTGTTCCTCCTCGACGAGGTCGATGCACTTTGCGTAGCAGCCGCCTTCGATGTTGAAGATGCCCTCTTCGTCCCAGCCGTGCTCGTCGTCGCCGATCAGCATGCGGTTCGGGTCGGCGGACAGCGTTGTCTTGCCGGTGCCACTTAGGCCGAAGAAGACCGCGGTCTCTTTGGTTTCGGGATCCATGTTCGCCGAGCAGTGCATCGGCAGCGTGCCTTCGAGCGGCAGCACGAAGTTCATGGTGGAGAAGACGGACTTCTTGATCTCGCCCGCGTACTGGCTTCCCGCGACGATGATCATGTGCGCTTCATAGTCGATCATGATCGCCGCTTCGGAGCGCGTACCGTCGATCTCGGGGCTGCACTTGAAGCCCGGGCAAGCAATCAGCGTGTAATCCGGCTCGCCGAAGGACGCAAGCTCCTCCTCGGTCGGACGAACGAGCAGGTCGCGGATGAACAGCGCTTCGCTTGCGAGCTCGCAGATCACGCGGAATTTCTTTGCGTATTTCTTGTCCGCGCCGGCAAAGCCGTCGAACACGAACACGTCGCGTCCCTGCAGGTATGCGACCATCTTGGACTTGATGGCGTTGAACTTCTCGCGCTTCACGGGCACGTTGACCTTGCCCCACGCGATCAGGTCGTGCACGCCTTCGGAATCGACGATAAACTTATCCTGTGCGCTTCTGCCGGTGTACTTGCCGGTCTTGACGAGCAGCGCGCCGTTGTCCATGATGACGCCTTCCTTGCGCTCCAGCGCGTGCTCATAGAGCTCCGGAACCGTCAGGTTGCGGTAGACCGCCTTGGGATGGATGATGCCGAGAGATTCGAGATTCATATCGTTTTCTCCTTTTCATAATAATCTTTGGAAAGCGGCGTGTTCCCATACCGCCCCATCTTAGTTTCAGTATACTCCCTCCCGCGCCCGATTGCAAGCAGAAAACGCGCGCCGCAAGGCGGAATTCATTCCGAAGGGGCGATTTATTGACAATCCCTCCGCCTCGTTCCTTGTCCACCTCCCTTTGCACAAAGGAGGCTTTTGAGCGCGTTGTTCTTGCCTCCCCTGTGCAAGGGGAGGTGGGTGAACGCAGTGAACCCGGAAGGGTTGTTCATGCGACTTTGTCGCAATTCATTTACTACCCTCCCGTCAGCCGTTCGGCTGCCACCCTCCCTGACAAGGGAGGGTCGACGTTCACGCGCAAGGCGGAATTCATTCCGCTTATCGTCCGACGAACAGCTTTGCATACCAAAGGAGAACCGTGAACAGCACGGACAGCGCCGGAATGCCGACCGCGTTCAGAATCACCATCGGCGCGCTTCTGTTTTCGATCTGTTTTTTGAGCTTTCCCCGGACCTTTTCGGCATACTCCTTTCGGTTCCGGATCCGGTTGCCCCGGTAGAGCGTAAATCTGCGGGAAAAAAGCGCCGGACCCCATGAGAGAAGCGCGCAGATCGTTGACGCTCGGACAGCAAACAGCGTCCATTCCGCCTTGAGCCACAGATTCGCAATCGCCGCCGCGGCAAGCAGAACGGAAGAAACGAGAAATACCCAGAACTGCGTATAGTACCCGATGGGCACGTCCTTGCGAATGTCCAAGAACAGCAGTTTTTTCATGCTCCCGTATCGTTCCGGAAAGTGAAAAAGCTTCTTTGCGCTTCTCCTTCCGTGGACGAATTCGATATCGTCATGAAAGCGCACGTCGAATGCAACATAACACAGCGGAAGCATCAGCAGATACGCGATCAGCACGCCGACGGACGCCAGAATATTGCGAACGATCATAGAATTTCTCCGTTCATTAAACAGTCGGATTGCGGTTGAGTCCGTTCCGGAAGAGCAGGATGCGCAAAACCGCGAGAACGATCCATTTGCTGCCGCATACGGCGACCCAGATCCAAAGGAGCGGCAGCCTTTTTGACGCGGCTGCAAACAGCAAAAACGCATCGGAGAGCAGTGCGGCGACCGCATAGCCGAGATACAGCCTTCGGATCCTTTGCGCCGTCTCCGGCTTTTTGCACTCCGCCGCGACGGAGGCAAGCGTGAGCCTGTCCCAAAGCGAAAGCTCCCGCAGACGTTCCGTTCTTTTCTTCTTTCGCACATACTTTCCGCAGCCGCCGAACCGCAGCGCAAGCAGCGCTCGGCGGAAGCTGTACAGAATCAGCCCGTCGAGCAGCAGGACCGAGAGCATGAGCAAAGCTTGTTTCACGTTTGATACCTGTCCTTCCGCGTTCTCCGATCCGAAAATAAAACGGTCGTTTCCGAAACAGCCGGGAAATGCCGTTTCATTGTCTTTTCTGCGAGACTTCATTTCCCGATACCATCCTATCAAAATAGGACCGTATCTGTAAACCGGTCCTTTTCGGAAATAGATTGCCGTATACTGTGAAAAACGCGGAATTACAGCCGAAGCCACGCATCACTCCTGATGCAGCTCGTGCTTCAGACATTCCCGCATGTAGAGGATGCAGTATTCCTCGAAGTTCTTCTCGCTTTCGCCGCCGGAAAGCAGCATGCGCAGCACCTGATACGGGATCACGATGTTGCCGGTCGTATCCTTTTTGCTGTTCCGCGCCGCCATGTGGATGATCATCCCGCGGGTGTCCTCCGCCTCGAACGCGTCCAGATAATGCTTCCGAGCCTGCGCGCGGTAGCGCTTGCATGCCTTGTTGTGCAGGATGCGCAGCACCGTCGCAATGGCAAACGTAATGGGCAGAAATCCCGCAAGCGAGATCCACGCGGGGATGCGGGTCAGAAATCCGTAGAAGTCATTCCACTGCCCGACGACCTCCACCATCATATAGTAGATGCAGGCATAGATAAACACGGGGATCAATGAAAGGAACGTCGAAGCAAAGCTCAGATGCGTGTCCTTCAGAACGAAGCAGAACACGACGATCGCAAGGATCGGGCACAGCCCGTGCAGGAAGAAGCGCGAGCCGGTGAAGATCAGCACGAAGCCCTTGACCGGCGCAAGGATGAAGAGCGAAACGAGGAACGTCAGCGTAAGCGCGGTCGCCGATACGAACAGCAGCTTCACGAGCCAGTCCGGCAGGCGGAAATACCCGTTGCGCAGTCCGTCGACCGTATACGGCAGCGTCAGGAACATTGCAATGCCCATAAAGATATTGGAATTGACGGTGAACATGCAGAACGTCTGTATGCCCATGTGGTCGAAATTTTCATCGTGCAGCGTCGTGAGGTTCATGACCACGCCGATGCAGGTACAGATCACGACCGCCGCCGAAAACAGCAGCGTCAAAAGGCATTTTCTGCGATTGATTTTCTGGATGCCGTTCATAGCGCTTTCCCCCTTGCGTTCTGTTTATATAGTAAAGAATCCGTGACGCACTGTCAAGCGGATCGTGCGTCTGCTCGCCGTTCGCGTTGCAATGGGACCATTCATGCGGCGGAGACGTCAGAAAATCACAGATTGTTTACTGGTAAAAGCGGAAGCGCTATGCTATAATGGTATCATGAAGAAGTTTTGGTGTCTTTTTCTGATCGCGATCCTGCTGCTTGCCTGCGGAACGGAACCGGACGCGCCGATCGTCGAGATCGATCCCGCGTCGGAAACCGCTGCGCCCGCACGGACCGCGATTCCGGAGACGCCTGCCCCGACTGCGGTGCCGACCGAAGCGCCGACGCCGGAACCGACGCCGACGCCCACGCCGACGCCGAAACCCACGCTTTCGCCCGAGGACCGGCTCTATGCCTACATCGACGGGATGACGACCGCGGAAAAGATCGGACAGCTCTGCATGTTCGGCTTTTCCGGCACGAAGGAGATCAGCGCCGAGTTCAAAAAGATCCTGCAGACGTATCACATCGGGAATGTGATCCTGTACGGACAGAACATGTCCCGCGGCAACAGCGACGGCGGCTTCGGGCAGTGCCGAAGGCTCAGCGACAGCGTCAGAGCCGCAAGCGACAGCAATATCCCGCTTCTGATCAGCACCGACGTGGAAGGCGGCAACGTCACGCGGTTCCACTGGAGCAAATCGCTTCTGAGCGCGCAGACGCTCGGCAAAAAGAACGATACGGGACGCGCGTTCGATCAGTTCCGGTACATTGCGGAGGGACTGAACCGCGCGGGGATCAACGTGGACCTTGCACCGTGTCTGGACATTGCGAAGGATCCGGGCGCAACCTTCCTCGGAAAGCGGATCATCTCGTCCGACGCGGACATTGCCGCGCGGATCGGCGTCGCCTGCATCGACGGGCTGCATGACGGCGGCTGTCTGTCCATCGTCAAGCATTTTCCGGGACACGGCGCAACGACCGCCGACTCGCACGCATCGACGCCGGTCGTGCAGAAATCGCTGGATTCGCTGCGGCGCTATGAGCTTCTGCCGTTTGCCGAGGCGATCAACACGGCGGACGGCGTGATGGTCGCGCACATCTCCTATCCGAAGATCGACGATGAACACATCGCAAGCCTGTCCGAGGTGTTTCTGACGGATATCCTGCGGAATGAGCTCGGCTTCGAGGGATTTATCATGAGCGACGATTTCCGCATGGCGGGGCTTCGGAATCAGACGTCGCTGAAAAAAGGCGCGGTACAGTTCATCCTTGCGGGCGGAGATCTGATCCTGTGCGGCGCGAACCATACCTATCAAAGACAGATCCTCGACGGTCTTTATGAGGCGGTCGAAGACGGCACGATCGATGAGCGGCGGCTCAACGAAAGCGTCTATCGGATCCTTTCGGCAAAGATGCGGGTCACCGGCTGGGATCCGTTTGAATATGAGGATTGAGGAGCATTACCATGGCAAAGATCGGATTTGACAACGACAAGTATATCTCCATGCAGTCGCAGAAGATCCTGGAACGCATCGAATCGTTCGGGGACAAGCTGTATCTGGAGTTCGGCGGCAAGCTGTTCGACGATTACCACGCGGCGCGCGTGCTGCCGGGCTTCGAGCCGGACAGCAAGATCCGCATGCTGGAACAGCTTCGGGACAGCGCGGAGATCATCATTGCGATCCACGCGGGCGACATCGAACACAACAAGGTCAGAAACGACCTCGATATCGCCTATGACCGCGAGGTTTTGCGGCTTACCGACGCGTTCCGCAAGAAGGGACTTCTGGTGTCCGGCGTGGTCATCACGCGGTATTCGAGCCAGCCCGCGGTTGACGCGTTCGCAGAAAAGCTCGAACGGCTCGGCGTCAAGGTCTATTTCCACTATCCGATCGCAGGCTATCCGCAGAACCCCGCTTTGATCCTGAGCCCCGAGGGCTTCGGCAAGAATCAGTTTGTGGAGACGACGCGCCCGCTGGTGGTTGTCACTGCGCCGGGTCCCGGCAGCGGCAAGCTTGCCGTGTGCCTCTCGCAGGTCTATCAGGAGTACACGCGCGGCGTGCGCGCGGGCTACGCGAAGTTTGAGACGTTCCCGATCTGGAACCTGCCCGTTTCGCATCCGGTCAACCTCGCCTATGAAGCGGCGACGACCGACCTCGACGACGTGAACCTCATCGACCCGTTCCACCTCGAGGCGTACGGCAAAACGACGACGAACTACAACCGTGACGTCGAATCCTTCCCGGTGCTGAACGCCATGTTCGAGCATATCTACGGCTCCTCTCCCTATCATTCGCCGACGGACATGGGCGTCAATATGGTCGGCTTCTGCATCACCGACGACGACGCGGTGCGCAAGGCTGCCTGTCAGGAGATCATCCGCCGCTACTACAGCGCGGCGTGTGCGTTCAAGCGCGGTCTCATCGACCGCGATCAGGTCGACAAGGCGGAATATCTGATGACCCGCGCGGGCGTCACGATCGCAGACCGTCCGGTGGTCGCGGCGGCGCTTGCGCGCGACAAGGAGACCGGCGGCGCGGCGATGGCGATCGAGCTGCCTGACGGACGGATGGTCACCGGCAGAAACGGCACGATGATGGGCGCTGCGGCAGGCGCGCTGATGAACGCTCTGAAGGCGCTCGCGGGGATCCAGCCGGACATCGACCTCATTGCTCCGATCGTGCTCGAACCGATCCGCAAGCTCAAGACGAACCATTTCGGCAGCGAAAACCCGCGGCTGCACAGCGACGAGCTTCTGTACGCGCTTTCTATCTGCGCAACGATGAACCCGACCGCCGACCGCGCCATGAAGGCGCTGGGAAGTCTCAAGGGGCTCGAAGCGCATTCGACCGTCATGCTTTCCCGCGTCGATCTCGAGGTCTATCGCCGTCTCGGCATCAACCTGACCTGCGAGCCGCAGCGCAAAACCAATCGATTGTTTGATAAGAACTGACCCATGAAACGATTCCTGCTGCTTTTCACAGCGATCCTGTTTCTGCTGTCCGGCTGCACGGCGCCGAACGGCGATTCGACGATCGCCGCAACCGATCCGAGCCTTGCGCCGGAAACGTCGGCTGCGGTGGAAGAGATCGTTTTTGTTACGCCTGCGCCGACGGATGTTCCCTCGCCGACGCCGGAGCCCACGCCTGCGCCGACGCCGGAGCCCACGCCGGAACCGACTGCAACGCCGGAACCGACGCCGGAGCCCGATCCGTTCGTTGCGCAGCGTCTGCCCGACACCGTACGTGCGAAAAACGGCTTCACCGCGTCCCTGCTGCCCGGTGTGGTCCGTCGCGATGCAGACGGCGCGTTCTTTGCTTACGGCACGGTCGGAACCGCAGAGCCTGCCTTCTATCCCTGTGATGAGACCGGCGCGGTCCCGCTCGGCGAACAGCCTGCCGACATCGTCTGCACCGTCTCCGTCTATGCGCCGACCGATGCGCCGAAGAAGGACGGCGATAAGCTTCTGGTCGTGTATCTCGGCACGCAATGCGTCGTGGCGTACGAAGGGCAGGACGGCGACTGGCAGGAGCTTCGGGTCATGATCTGCTCGACCGGCAGAAACAAGCACGAAACGCCCGTCGGCACCTATAAGATCTACGAATCCTATCCGTATAAGGAGCTCGGCATGAACGACACGCACTGCTTCGGCTTCTGGGCGTGCCGGTTCAAGACGCATCTTCTGTTCCATTCCGTGCCGATCAGCTTTGACGCCGGCCGCGATCAGGAAAAGGGACACCGCATGTGCAACATGAAAAAATATGAAAAGCTCGGCTCCGTCGCGTCGGACGGCTGTGTGCGCCTGACCGTTGCGGACGCAAAGTGGATCTACGATCTCTACGACAACGGCAAAACGAAGATCGAGGTGCGCGTCGTGAAGGCCAAGGGTCCGACGCCGGAAAAACCGCCCGCGATCATCTGGGAAGCGCCGTACACCGACAAACACGGCTACGGCTGGGATCCGACCGATCCCGATCCGGACAACCCGTATCTGGCATTGCAACAGCCGTAAACGTATAAAAGAGGGTGTTTGGAAACACAAAACGGTTTCCGAACACCCTCTTTTTTGTTGTCTGTAAAACGGATTACGGCTCCGGCGTGGGTTCCGGCGTCGGCTGCGCATCCAGGATCAGCTCGATCCTGCCCATGACCTCGGTGATCTCGCCGAGCCGTTCGGTCACCGTCAGCCCGAACGAGGAGGTCTCCTCGTCCACGGCACGGTCGACACGGCACAGAATGAAGTTCCCGTCCTCCTCGATGAGCGCAAGATAACCGTTCCGCTGCGAGAAATCGGACAGCACATTCTCGTGCGTCGCAAGGTTGAACCAGCCGACCTTGGAGAAATTGTCCTCGTTTGATCCGTAATGATACGTGTACAGCAGATCCGGCTCGTCGTCGAAATCCAGATCGGTCACATAATAATCGAGCAGACCCTTTCCGTCCTCGCCCTCGCCGAGACGGTAATAGTGTCCGTCCTGCACAAGGTATGAGCAGCCGAGCACGACGCTGCGGATGATCCGGAATCCCTCCGAATCGCTCTTTGTCATATCGAGCCAGTTTTCGGCAAGCATCAGATCCTCGGCATACTCCTCAAGATGCCCGTCGCTGAGTCCCAAAACCTCCAGAGGCGGCGCCGCGTCCATCTTGGTGTTGAAGACGCGGTGTCCCGGCACGGGCGTCGGTTCCGGCGTCGGCGTTGCCTGCGATATGCCGGATCCGGACCGGCAGGTGCGCATCATGCGCAGGGTGACGTATGCCGCGCCGCCGATCAGCGCAAAGGCGATCACGATACACACGACGACGAATGCACCTTTCCCGAGCAGTTTCTTCCAGTGATTGTTTTGTTGCTGTTCCATCAGTTCTCCTCCAAAGCAAGTATTGCCCCGTTGAGACCGTCCAAAAGCCTTGCAAGGTGGATCCCGTCGATCAGACGGTGATTGACCTGCACGGTATAGGAAAGGATCTTTCTGCCCTGCTCATTTTCCGAAAACCGTCCCCACATGATGCGGGGCGTGCTGTCCGTATTGTCGAGCGGAAACTCCTGCGTGACATGCGTATAATCGAACCACGGCGTCGAAGAGATGTAAACGTCGTGTCCGGCTTCGTCCGCTTCGGCGGTCGGGATCGGAGAGGGATTGCGCCGCTCCGCCTCCCGCATCCGCGCCGCAAAGGAAACCGGATCCTCGCCGTCGATCCACGGAATCCCGCAGATGCCGAACAGCTCGTCGTCCCACGGATAGGTATAGGACGGATTGCGGTGATCGAGCAAATAAACCTCGTCGCCGCGCAGCTCATAGCGGAACGCTTCGACGCCGTTCAGCGCTTTCATCGTGCACCAGATCATCGTCGCATAGAACGGGATCCCGCGCCGCTTTGCATACGACGCCGCGCCGGTCACATCCACACGCCACGTCAGGCTGTAAAACGGAACCTCAAGCCGTGCAAACAGCCGGTCGTGCCCGTTTCTCCGCCAGTTCTCCCGTTCGATCCGTTTTTCCATGCTCAGAACACGCGCCGCGCGAACACGAACGCTTCCTTCCAATACTTGCTCGTGATCTTGTTCACAATGACCTCGCCCTCGCCGGAGGACGGATAGATCATCTTTCCGTCGCCCAGGTAGATCCCGACGCAGTTGACGTTCTCGTTGCCCGGCGTCATGAAGAAGCACAGATCGCCCGGCTCCAGCTCCTTGATCGAATCCACGCGTTCCCAACTGTCGTTTTCGGAATAGCCCTTGCTCGTCTTGTGCCGGACCTTGACGCCGACCGCATTCAGACAGTAATAGACAAACCCGCCCGGATCGAATCCGGTCTCGGGGTTCTTTCCGCCGCGGTGATAGTCCCTGCCCAGAAGCGACTTTGCAAGATCGCAAAGCTGTTCCGCCTTCGAGCGGTTCATTTCGCGCGTCTCAAGGGAAAGCGTTGTGGGCGCGGCGGTCGGTTCCTGAGTCGGCGCTTCGGTCACAACGACCGGCTCCGGCGTCGGAAGTTCGGCGGGCGTCGACACGGGCGTGTCGGTCGGCGCTTCGGTCACAATGACCGGCTCCGGCGTAAGCGCTGCTTCGTCCGTTACCGAAACTTCCTCCGGCACAGCGGCAGGCGCCGCCGTTTCGAGCTGTCCGACGATCTGTATTTTTTCCGTATCCGGTGCGGAATCGACGATCCTTGCCTGCGACGAACAGTCGATCAGCAGCAAAAAGCCGAGCGCGGCAGCCGCAATGCGATATGATCGCTTCATTCGGATACACCTCCCGTTTTTTATCATGTGGCTTGATTATAAAGGAACAATGTCACCGAACCGTAAACGGAATGTGAACAATTCTTTATTTTTGCGCTTTTGAAGAAAAAACCTGCCGAAATCCGGTCAAAAAAACCGGGAGATCGCTCTCCCGGATTTTCCGTTTTTCTTATGCTTCCTTCTTTGCGGACATCGGAAGCTGCTCGCCGCGGAAATACGCTTTCAGCGGATGATAGATCAGCATCGCGACGATCTCGGTTGCGACCAGCTCAAACAGCATGTACCATCCGTTGTACAGTGCGGAATAGATCCACGGACTGGCCATCTTCATTCCCATGAATTCCTCCGGCATCCATACGCCCCAGATCCATACGCCGGTCATATAATGGCAGAGGAACCGCAGCGTGAACGTTACCGCGATACCGACGGCTACCGACCATCTTTCCTTGCCGAAGATGCCGGAAAGCCCGATCACCGTATATGCGATGATATAGTCCAGCATGACGATGCCTGCGCCCATCCAGAAGGAGTTCGCATACGCCACGTTGTCCAGACCCAGAAGCATCTGTCCGACGCTGTACGTGAACGCAACCAGCACGCCCCATTTCCAGCCGTAGCGATGGCTGATCATGATGATGGGAAGCATGCTCAGGATCGTCACGCCGCCGCCGAACGGCAGGTCGATCTTCACCATGCTGCATACCGTTGCGATCGCGATCATCAGCGCGCTTTCAACAAGCTGCAGCGTCGTGATCTTTTTCTTGTTCTGCATTTCCATTTCATTTCCCTCCGTAAAATAAGATGCCGCCCCGTCGGGACGGCATCCGAAAAGCTTATGGTTTACGCTTCCTACGATGGCATGACCCAACAGGTTCCAAGGGTGCTTCTCAGCCGAAGGTCGTTCGGCGCCCCTGCGTCGGGTCTTATCATAGCAAAATCGCGTCGATTCGTCAAGCGTCAGCGGCGAAAAACCGTAAAATCGCGCATCCGCACGCGCACGATCCCGTCGATTTCCTCCGGACCGAGACAGTCGATCGTCTCCTTACGGCTGTCCTCGCCGTAGTTGCGGTCGTCGGACAGCACAAAGACCTTGCCCTCCGGCACCGTCGTCTTCGGAATATCCAGCGGCGCGGTCGGACGATACCGCGATTCGTCGAGCCCGTACTTGCCGTCGATGATCAGCACGCCGTCCTTTGCCTCCACCGTCTCCCCGCCGAGCGCGACCACGCGCTTGATGAGAAGCTCCCCGCTTTCCGGATCGCGGAACACGACCATGTCGCCGCGCTGAAACGTGTGGAAATGCCGGTACAGCCGGTCATAAAAGATCGTGTCGCCCTCCCGGAGCGTCGGCATCATAGACTCGTCCGCCACATACACCGGCGAAAACCAGACGAACAGCACCAAAAGAACGATCGCAAGCCCCAGAAGCCCGGAGAATACCCAGCTCATGAAGCCCTGCGCGCGATGTTCGTTTTTATACCGTTCGGAGCGTGTTTTCATAGTCAGATCAAACGAAGCTTACATTGAAATTTCAGGGACCCGTCGTTCGGTCTGTTCACCGTCAGAACGAGTCTCGGCTTGCCGACCACGCGGCAGAGCGGGATCGGACCGACGGTATCGTAGCGCGAATCGCGGCTGACCGAACGGTTGTCGCCGAGCACGTAAACGCTGTCCTCCGGGATCGTCTGATATTGGATAAACTGATTGCCGATACGTTCTTCAGTCAGATACGGTTCGTCGACCTTTTCCCCGTTCACGTACAGCACGCCGTCCCGCGTTTCGATCGTATCGCCGCCGACGGCGACCACGCGCTTGACGCGCGTCGCATAGTTCAGCGACTGATCCTCGTAATAGGCGTCCGGATAATAGCAAAGCACGATGTCGCCGCGCTTCGGCGAACGGAACGCGTACGCCATGCGGTCGGTCACCATGATCTCGCCGTCCTGCAGCGTATCGAGCATGGATTTGCCGTCCACACGTACGGGGTCGATGAGCACGGCGCGTACGGAGAACATGATCAGCACGATCAGAACGAGATATACCAAAAAATCCGCCGCGCGCCACAGCACGCCGCCGCGCATGGATTCGTTTCTTTTTTCCGCTTCCCGCCGCAGGGCGGACAGTTTCTTTCTTATCGGCATGAATTAAGACTCTTTTCCGATGATTTTTTTCGCCGCCTTCAGAAAGGCGAGCCGATCCAGCATCACGATGCGTCCGCATCCCTCGCATCTGATTTTGACGTCTGCGCCCACGCGCGTGATCGTCCACGTATCGCAGCCGCAGGCATGCGGCTTTTTCATGCGCACCGTATCGCCGAGCGCAAAGGTTTCGATCATTTTTTATCGCCCTCGTACCGGATATAGCTGTCGACCGCCTCCGCGATCTGCGCCGCCTTCTCCTCGTGCATCCAGTGCCCCGTGTTGCGGATCCCGTGATAGACGCTGTTCGGCAGCAGCCTGCGAAGCTCAAACAGCCGATCCATCGGCTGCAGCCGGTCCTCCTCGCCCCAGATGATGAAGTATTCGCGGTTCGCCTTTTTGATCGCATCCAGCGCATACTCCTCGTCAAAGTTGCGGATGGCGTACATGATCGCCTGCCGCGACGCGTGATCGTCGCAGGTTTTGAAATACTGATCGACCACTTCGTCGGTGCAGATCGTTCCGTCGTAATAGAACAGCGGCAGGTATTTTTTGAAATCCTTCTTGCCGTACATCTCGCGGTAGAACGCGCCGAGCGGCTTTTCGAGCCTCCGGATCTTCTTCGGCATCTTCTCCGTGATCCCGCCGGGCGTCAGCGCAACGACCTTCATGAAGCGATCCGGATACTTTGCAGCCGCGTACATCGTATAGACCGCACCCATCGTGACGCCGAGCGCATGCGTCTTTTTGACGCCGAGCGCGTCGAGACACTTCACGATCACCGCCGCGATCTCATCCATGGAATAGTTCAGCGAAAGCGGACGGTCGGAAAACCCGAAGCCCGGCAGCTCGATCGCAACGACGCAGTAGGAATCCGCAAGCTTCGGCATCAGCGTGCGCCAGGTATAGATCGACTGTCCGACCGAGTGCACAAGCAGCAGCGGTTCGCCGCTGCCCATCGTCAGGTAATGGATGCGGCACGGCTCCGGTTTCGGATGCGCGCCCGGAAAGCCCGGGAGCTCGATGGTGATGTAATCCCCGATCAGATCGGAATTGACGATCGGTCTGTATTCCTTCTTCATAATACACCTCTTTTTTCGGTTTGATTATACAGCCAAGCCGGACACGATGCAAGAATACGGCGGAAAACTTTTCTTTTCGTACATATTTCTGTTGCAAATCCGATGCTTTTCTCTGTTATCATGTGCCGCAGAACAGAATTTTTGCGTTGTCTGTCATTTTTTCTTCATTTCGTGCGCTTTCTTTACAGAACATGTTCAAAAATGAAAGGAGGATCGCGTGTGAACGATCTTTCAAAACTGATGAAAAACGATCCGGAAACCGGAACGCGAATGCTGCTGCGGCAGTACGGCGGGCTTGCCTACTGCATCGTGCGGCGGGTGCTGAAGGGATATCCGGAGGACGACGTTGAGGAATGCGTTTCGGACGTATTCTACTACCTCTACCGCCACCGCAAACGGCTCGATTTTTCGGACGGCGCGCTGAAAGCCTATCTCGTCAAAACCGCCGAGCACAGGGCGATCGATCATCAAAGAAAATGCGCCCGCATGCCGGTCCCGCAGGAGGACGCGCTGTGGGAAGCGGCGGAACCCGAACGCTCCGCAGAGGAGGAAGCGCTTTGTGCGCTCTCCCGCGAAGAGCTGATCGAACGGATCCGCGCGCTCGGCGAGCCCGACGCGTCGATCCTGCTCATGAAGTACTGGCTCGATCTGACGAGCGCCGAGATCGGCGACCGGCTCGGCATGAAACCGAACACCGTCGTGGTGCGGGCAGGAAGAGCGTTGAAACGCATCAGAGAAGCATGGAAAGGAGAAACGGTATGAAAAATCCCTTGAAAAAAACATTTGAAAACATAACGCCGGAGGAAGCGGAACAGCTGTTTGAAACGGTCGATCCGAAGACCCTGATGGAGGAAAGCACCCTGAACCGCATCGAAGCGCGGCTGGATCGCAGATTGCCGCGGAAGCAGAACGTTTTCGTCAGGCTGTGGAAACCCGCCGCGATCGCCGTCGCCGCGTGTGCGATCGTCTATCTGACGCTCGGCTTCACCGTGCCCGGCGTGGCGGACGGTCTGTACCGGCTCGTGCACCCCGACACGACGACCGACAGCTACTTCATGCAGCAGCCGGACGAACACGAACCGGTCAAGGACATCGAACAGGCGATCGAAAACACCCGCGCGGAAAACAACGGCGGCGTTGCGGAACTGATCGGAAGCTATTCCGGCGAGCTGCCCGGCGACGCCGAATTCAACAAGGAAGCGGCGGGAACGAGTGAGCATCCCGCGGTCGACCCGGACGAATATGCGTATCTGCTGACGCTGAAGCCTGAGTTGAAAGAGCTTTATTACGACGGAGAACGGCTGATCGTCAACGCGTACTTCGAGTGTCCGTTCGCAGGCGATTTTCTGGTCGGCTTCGGAAACAAAGAGATCGCGCACAGTCACAATCTCGATATGCTGACCGCTCATGTACTCGGCACGGTCAACGGCACGCCGTATGAATTCGGCGGTTACGCACACGGTGTAATCCCGGTCTTCGACAAAAAGGAGGCAAACGGGTTCACTATGCAGACGGACATAGATCTCAACACGCCGCTGCCCGACGGAAAAGTAGAAATGACGCTGTATTATTACATCTATAACGACGATTCGGAGATCGAATACAACGTCGCGCGGGTGAAGCATCAATTCTCGTTCGACACGACAGCCGGCAACAAGCATGAGACGAAGACCTGCTCGCTGACGCTTTCCGGATCCGCGCCGATGACGGTGACGGAGCGGGATCCCGAAACGAAGGAATTCACGAAGATCGGAAACCGCACGGTATCGTTCGACGGTGTGACGCTGAATCTGGAAACGACGATCCTGCCCGGCGGCATGACGATTGCGATCAACACCTATACCGCGCCGGATTCGTTCGATGAAGATCTGATGCGTTCGCTTCTGACGTATCACGAAGGGCTGCAGTTCGACGTCTATGTGAACGGCGAGCGCATCGAATACCGCGTGCCGAACAGTCTCGGCGGCGATCGCTGGAAGATCGAACTGCCGATCCACACGGAGGATCTTCCGGAGATCCGATCGATCCGACTCGTGCCGAAGATCGTGCGGATCACGGGGATCGTGCCGATCCTCGATCCGATGGACGGATCAAAAAAGGGCGATCCGATCGTGCTGACGGTCGACGCAGCGCCGACGGAAATGTCGGGGTACGGATACAACCTGCTCGGATGGGAGGAAACCGTTCTTTCGGATTGCGCGATCGAACTGCCTCTTAACTGACTCCGCAAAGAAGACGGGTGTTCCCATTAAGGGGATAACTCCCGAAGAATACGGAAGACAAATACCGGCCGGAACACGTTTCGGCCGGTGTTTTTGCTGAAAAACGCTTTCCTTTCCGAAAAAAATCTGTTATGATAACAGAGGTAGA
>JAZNHI010000077.1:0-5634 GCA_045576895.1 Clostridia bacterium
AGCGTCTGATCGAACGAATCCATCAGCATATCCTTGTAGGCGTCGCTGTCGCCGACGGGCGTGATTTCGACCGCATCCGCCGGCTCCGCTGTGGGAAGCGGCGTTTCCTGCGCCGCAGGCTCCGTTTCTCCTTCGCCCTCCGCAAGCGCGGACAGCGGCAGTGTGATACATAACAAGACGGCAATCAGAATGCCGATCCATTTTTTCATATCGTTTCCTCCTTTTGCCGGATCGGACGCAAATCCGTTTTCCGGCATACCCATTATACGGTACAAATGCGTCGGAAATGTAACAGAATCAAAAACGATTCGAGAATCTTCAACCGCTCAGAACACGCCGAGCAGATGTGCGATCAGCGCGCCGATTCCCGCCGCCCAAAGGATCACGGAAAGCGGAACGAGGATCAGGAACTTTGCGTGCTTCGTCTTGTGCCGGCACAGGAACATGCCGAGAAGCGCGCCGAGACAGCCGCCCAGAAACGACAGCAGGATCAGCGTCCGTTCCGGCACGCGGCGCTTGCCGCGGTTTTGCCGCGCGATATGCTTGTCGTATGCGTACACGATGAACGTGACAAGGTTCATCAGTCCGAGCGCCGCCCACAGCGGCCAGAGCTTTGCGATCGTTTCCATCCTTCGTCCTCCCTTCGGATCGGCACATGATACCACAGACGCGCGGAAATTGCAAGCGAGCGAAAAAAACACGCAATTTTCCGTTGACAACGCAAACCGAACAGAATAAAATTGTAGTGTTGGGATGAACATGAAAGAAACGCATTCCTTCATTCCTTCATTCTTCATTTGTAAAGGAGGTGGCTGTCATGGATGCAGGCAGTAGTACAGGCTCCGCAAGCCCGCTTTTGTGCGGAAACGCATCGGACGTGCCCTTATGGCAGCCGACCCTTTGCTGATCCCGTAAACGCGGGTCTTGCTCCCGATTCAAAATTGAAAGGAGGAAGACTGTTATGGCAAGCTTAGCCACCGCGATCACGTCACTGATCGAATCCAAAAAATACGGAACGCTGCGCGACATTCTCGTCACGATGAACGCAGCGGACATTGCTGCGCTGTTTGAGGACCTCGAGCCCGAGATGCTCCCACGGCTGTTCCGCCTGCTCCCGAAGGAGCTTGCGGCGGACACCTTCGTCGAAATGGAAAGCGACTCGCAGGAGATCCTTATCAAGGGCTTTTCCGACAGCGAGCTTAAGGAAGTCATCGACGAGCTGTATATCGACGACGCCGTCGACATCGTTGAGGAGATGCCGGCGAACGTCGTAAAGAGGATCCTTGCGCAGGCGGATCCCGACACGCGCAAGCTGATCAACGAGCTTTTGAAGTACCCGGACGATTCGGCGGGCAGCATCATGACGACGGAATACGTCGAGCTGCGCCCGAACTGGACCGTGGAGGACGCGATCAAGACGATCCGCCGCACGGGTATCGACAAGGAAACGATCAACATCTGCTACGTCACCCGCGCCGACCGTACCCTGTACGGCTACATCACGATCCGGCGCCTGATCCTTTCGCAGCCGGACGTGCTGATCGGCGATCTGGCGGAAACGAACAACGTGATCTCCTGCAAGACACTGGACGACCAGGAGACCGTGGCGCAGACGCTTTCAAAATACGACCTCATCGCGCTGCCGGTCGTGGACGGCGAAAACCGCCTTGTCGGTATCGTCACGGTCGACGACGCAATCGACGTCCTGCAGGAAGAGGCAACGGAGGATATCGAAAAGATGGCTGCAATCACGCCGTCCGACAAACCGTACCTCAAGACCGGCGTCTTCTCGCTGTACATCCACCGCATCCCCTGGCTGTGCATTTTGATGGTCGCCGCGATCTTTACCGAGCTCGTCATCAACCACTTCAGCAATCTGATGAGCGTACAGTTCCAGTCCTTTATCAGCGCGATGCTCCTTGCCTGCATTCCGATGCTGATGGACACCGGCGGCAACGCGGGCAATCAGGCCTCCGTCACGATCATCCGCGGTATTTCCCTCGGTGAGATCGAGTTCAAGGATCTCCCCCGCGTCATCTTCAAGGAGTGGCGCATCTCCCTGCTCGCGGGCGCAACGCTTGCCATCGTCAACTTCGGCAAGATGATGATGATGTACGCGATCACCTACCACAACAGCTTCAACAACCAGTTCACGCCGTATCTTCTGATCGCAGTCACCGTTTCGATTGCGTTGATGTGCACCGTGTTCCTTGCGAAGTTCATCGGCTGCTCGCTGCCGATCCTGGCAAAGAAGATCGGCTTCGACCCGGCGGTCATGGCCGGTCCGTTCATCACCACGATCGTGGACGTGACCTCGCTGCTGATCCTGTTCGGTCTTGCGCTGATGCTCGTGCCGAAAATCGTCTGATCCATCATGACGGCTCCGCCGTCTATTCATGCCGAAGGCAATTCATTAAAGGAGCCGCATGTTCGCGGCTCCTTTTTCGTTTCCTGTGTGACATGTGTGACGAGCGGGACATACGTGATGCGTTTGTCGCTTAGAATGAGACAGAAAAGCCCATCTGTATTGATGGGCTTTCGTGTTTACGTCATGCAAACTCCAATACAGCCATATGACCACAGCACTTTTCAATCATCTATGTGATCGATGGCATATTGTGCTTCTTCTCTTGTGAACTGATCTCCGTATTCGCTGATAAGCTGATCGTAGATTGCAGCTTTGGACATATTCATCAGTTTCCGATAGCTCTTTGCCGATTCCAATGCATTTGCTTTCCAATCTGCCTTTATGTTGTCAATTGCATACTGTGCTTCCTCTTTTGTAAACCGATCTCCGTATTCGCTAATAAGCTGGTTGTAGATACCTGCTTTGGACATATGCATCATATTGCTATATGTTTCGGCAGACTTTAACGCGTTTTCTTTCCAGTTTGCATTAACATGTTCAATGGCATATTGAGCTGCATCTTTTGAAAAAGCTTCCCCATATTCGCTTGTAAGCTGATCATACAGCTGTGCTTTCGACATGTGCATCAGATTTACATATGTTTGTGCGGCTGCCAATGCAGTTTTGTATTCTTTAGGCGTTGTGTCCTCTGTCGGTTTCTGTGTGGGCTTTTTTGTCGGTTTCGAAGTCGGTGCCGTCTGTTCTTTCACCTGTTCATCGGTAGATTTGTTCTGAACCGATGTTTTCGTTTCTGAGACTGTCGTGTCCTGATATGACTGCAACGTTGTCGAACCGGATGTGTCAGTCTTGGGGCTGACCAGCGACATGATCAATACCAGGCTGAAGAGCGATCCGATAATCAATGCCGCTATAGCAAGACCATGCGAATGCTCTTCATCTTTTTTGCTGCGGACCAAATCAAAGATTGCCAATCCAACAGCAATGGGAGAGGTATATAGCAGGAAAGAAAGTATAAAAGCAACTATGCCGAGAACGGACTGTTTCCGTTTCGGAGCTTGGCTTTTCACCAGCAAATTTTGATCTCCTGCAGCGGAATTCGCAGCTGTCATATTCGGCTGATCTATTGTAATTTCCGCTCTGCGACCGGTAAAAGCAGCGTTGATTCGAACCGGTGAATTGTCTTGCGGTATGATGATCGTACGATTATAATTCTTTTTCCCGATTTTCAGAACAATTTCGTGGCAACCCTGACGCAGATGATAGGTCTGTGTCTGTCCGTTCAAATACGTGTTCTTCGTACCGGTATCGACGATCCGAACAACCATGACAACAGAAGGATTCGCCGTCGCATATGAAATATAAAGGTTCGGTTCATTCGAGCGATCCATTACGTGACGAACGGTTCCGCTCACGTTGACGTTCTGCGTAATCTCTACTCTTTCCCTGATATTCGCGATCCTTGTTCCGCAATGAGAACAATAAATCTGATCCTGTTGATCGTCGATTTCCATTGCCGCGCCGCACTGCGGGCATTGCAATTTGACCAGCATCCGTCATTTCCTCCTATCGTTTTATTCTGACATTCTCTGAATGTCATATTTGATTACAGCATACCATATGATAATAAAAATGACAAGCTGTAAATGTCATTATTTGGAGATATGACGTATGTTTATCAACAAATCGCATAACGGCACAAATAATATGATCGGCGAGCGGCTTGCCGACATGCGCAAGGAAACAGGGTTGTCGCAGAAGAAATTCGCCGATCGTCTGCAGCTACTCGGCTTGGACGTCGACAAAAACGCAATTCAGCGGATCGAGTGCGGCAAGCGGTTTGTAACGGACATCGAGCTTGTTTATATCTGTCATGCTTTGGAGACTGATCCGGATTCCCTCCTGGAATGGAAATAAGAAGCTGCCGAAACGCAGCTCCTTTGTTTTTGAAGAAACGCCTTGTCCGGGATAAGCGAGCGGGTGTTATGAAAAGCCTGCCGAAACGGCAGGCTGTGCGGGATTACGAAGGGAATGCGGGTCTGGGCGTCGACGCCGGCTGTCTTCCGAATGTGGGCACCGGCGTTCTGTATCCGGGAACGGGCGTCTGCCGTCTCGACTGATTTTTGAACACGACCTCATAGACGGTCGCCTCGTCCAGATCCACAACGCGGAACTTGACGATATTGTTCGGGAACTGGTACTTCACGCCGTTGATCAGCCAGTAATCGACCTGCTGACGGTTCGGAATGTCCGCAAAGATATAGAAGCTGATCAGACCGCCCTCGACCTTCTTCTTGGTGACCGGGTTCTTGTAGCTTTCTTCGAAATCATACTCCGTATAGGTTTTGCCGGTTGCGTTTCCGTTATCGTTGATGAACTGGAAATGGCAGTTGATGCACTTCAGGATATGACGCTCATGGAAAACGGCACGGATCACGGTGGTCTCGGAAACCGTCAGCTCCAACGTTTTTTCCGTCGTGTCCTGTCGAACGCCGTCCACTTCCCAGTGATCGAAGGCATAGCCCTCCACGGTGTTCGGCACGCAGCGGACCGACGTTGCGCCGTTGAGCTGTGCCGTCATGCCGCCGTTCACGGTGCAGCCGACGCCGACGGCGTACGCTCCGGTTGCGGGCACCTCCTTGACGACTTCCTTGGTCTCCGTCACAACGACCGGCGTTGCCTCCGGCGCGGCTTTCATTCGATCCAGCTCCGCATGCGCGGCGTTCGCGTCCGCCTTTGCCGCGGACAGCTCGGTCTGCGCCCGATCGAGTTCGCCCTCTACCGTCTCAAGCTTCTGCTGCAGCTCCCTTCGTTCCTTCGTGAGCGTGTTCACAAGCGCGGAAAGCGATTCATCCTCCTGCGAGGTGCACGCCGTACAGCCGATCAAAAGCAGCAGCGAGACGATAAGCAGAACCGCCCGTACCGTTCTTTTTTTCATCGTGTCCTCCCCCTTCCCGAATCGTCCTCATACAATGATATATCATCATATACAGTTTAACAGACTGCGAAACAGAATGCAAGCGGATTCCGCAAAGAACCTCCGTTTCTTTGCCGTTTCCGGACACAAAAAAGCCCGTCGATCACTCGACAGGCTCCTGTGCCGTTTTGCTTAGACAAGCTCCAAAACGACCATTTCGGCTGCGTCGCCGCGGCGCGGTCCGAGCTTGGTGATGCGGGTGTAGCCGCCCTTCTTGCCTTCCTTGGCGCGTGCGTCGTACTTCGGCGCGATCTCACGGAACAGCTTCTCCACGACGGGATGACGGTTGTCC
>JAZNHI010000078.1:0-7230 GCA_045576895.1 Clostridia bacterium
ATCAGGAGAACGGCAAGGGCTACTACCTGAAAGCGGACGCCGAAAACGTGCAGCACGAGCACAATCCCGTCGCGCTGGACGCGTATCTGCGCGCGCCGCGCTCCGAGCGCTCGGAACAGGAGATTCAAAAGCTGCAGGATCCGGTCCCGGTCTATGTCTCGCCCGCCGCTGCGGGACGGCAGCCCGAACAGATCTTTGAAACGCTCGACCGCATCAAGGAGGCGATCGAACGCAAGGTGCAGATCAGCTTTCTCTACGCCGTCGTGCAGGCAGACGGACGAAAGGCGCCGCAGCGGGAAACGCCGTTTACGGTGTCGCCTTATGCGCTGTTTCTGGCGGAAGGCTATTATTACGTGATCGTATCCATGTCCGGCTACGGCAGGCTGCTGCATTACCGCTGCGACCTCATGGAAGACGTGCAGCTGACCGATCTTGCCGCGCGCGAGGCCGAGACGCTGATCGAATGCCGGGACGGTCTGGACGTTGCGGCGTACGTGAACCGCACGATCTACCGCACCGACGTCCGGGAAACGCATACCGTGCTCTGCGCGGGGCATCTCGCCGGCGATCTTCTCGATTCGTTCGGCAACGCCGTGCGCATGCGTCCGGAGGGCGAAACGATCCGCGCCGAGATCGACGCGCCGTGGGAGATGGTGCACCGGTTTTTGGTCGAAAACCTCAAGCACACGACGCTGCTCGCCCCGGCTTGGCGGCGCGCGCAGATCCGCGAGGAGCTGCTTTCCGCGCTGTCCACCTATCCGCAGAACTGAAACGTTTCATTTTTTACCGCATTTATGACACATCTCCGTGCTATCGTATGATATGAGGGAAGATCCATGAAACAACGGCAGACATCCTCCGGCCGCGTCCGCAAGACGAGCCTCCGGAAACAATTTCAGAAAACCGTACCGAACAGGGCGGTCCGCGTTCTGCTGATCGCAGTCGCGGTCCTGCTGCTGCTCGGCGTGCTCGTCGGGATTGTTTCGGGCGGTCTTGCGATCGCGCGATGCGGGACAGGCCAAAGGACCTCGGCCGCACAGACGCCGCAGCCGATCGAACCGCAGACGCCGCAGTCCGTTGCGGGACAGCCGGTTCCGACCGATCCGGGCACCTCGAACGACACGGTCGTGCTGCAGCAGCCGACCGAGCCGCCCGCAACGGAGATCCCGCTGCCGGAGCTTCCGGCGGAAACCGAAATTCCGGCGACGCCGGAACCGGTCGAAACGCCCGCGCCGACGGAATCTACCGATTATCTGGGAGGCAAGACCTATCGGACGGGCGACACGGATCCCGTGATCCTGGATGCGCAGGCAAGGCTGATGGACCTCGGCTATATGGATCCGGACGAGCCGACCGAAGCTTTCGGCGATCAGCTGCATCATGCGCTGATCGGCTTTCAGCAGCACAACGGCCTTACGGCGGACGGCGTGCTGAACGAGCAGACCTATGCGCTGCTCATCGGCGGCGGCGCGAAGGAATTCGTCATGCAGGAGGGCGACACGGGCGACGACGTGAAGGAGGTGCAGGACCGCCTTTATGAGCTCGGCTACCTCGATTACGGCAGCCGCAACGGTACGTTCGGCGAAACGACCGCGGCGGCGGTGCGCAGCTTCCAGAGCACGAACAGACTGAAGGTCGACGGCAAGGTCGGCGCGAAGACGCTGAACACCCTGTATTCCGGCGACGTCATCGGCAACTACTTCAAGTCCGGCGACTCGGACGACAGCATCATCCCCCTCCAGAAGCAGCTTCAGAAGCTCGGCTATCTGGACGCGAACTATGCCTGCAAGGGCAAGATGGACGGCAAGACCGTCTCCGCGATCAAGCTGTTCCAGGAGGCGAACGGTCTCGTCCGCGACGGCTGTCTCGGTCCCGCAACGACGGATATGATCCGGTCCGGGGATGCGATCGCCTACGCGATGCGCCTCGGCATGAGCGGCTCCGACGTCAGGAACGCGCAGAAGCGGCTCAGCCGGCTCGGCTACATTTCCCCGAACCAGATCACCGGCTACTACGGCGAAACGACCGCGGAAGCCGTCATGGATTTCCAGAAGCGAAACAACCTTGCGCAGGACGGCGAGATCGGCGCCAGGACGCTTGAAAAGCTGAACAGCGACAAGGCAAAGGCCGCGCCGAACGCCGGCAAGAAAACGCCGACGCCGAAGCCCGGCAAAACCACGCCGACGCCCGGCGAAGCCGAAGGCAAGCGAAAGGGCGTCGAGAAACTGATCAAGATCGCGGAAGAAAAGCTCGGCAGCCCGTACGTGCGAGGCGCAAAGGGACCGGACGCGTTCGACTGCTCCGGCTTTGTGTACTGGTGTCTGAATCAGGCGGGAATCAAGCAGGCGTACATGACCAGCATCATCTGGCGTACCTGCTCGAAATACAAGCGCATCAATGCGATGGGCGATCTGAAGCGCGGAGACATTCTGGTGTTCCGCGGCGAAACGATGGAAAGCGGTCACGTCGGCATCTACCTCGGCGACGGCAAGATGATCGACGCGTCGTCCTCGCGCGGGCAGGTCCGCGTTACGGAGACCAACATCCTGAAGAGCGTTTACTGGCAGGAGCACTTTCTGATGGCGTACCGCATCTGGGCATGATATACGGAAACAAACAAGGGGCTGTTCAAGAATCATTGAACAGCCCCGTATGTTTTTATGTATTTTGCCGGACGATCAGAAATCGGCAATGCTCTCCGTCGTGCCCTTCAGACGATCGTCAAACGTATAGTACCAATACCCCCACCCGATCAGCGACAGCGAGAAGGAAGTAATGTTTTTGTAGGTCGCGTCCTCGCCGAACATTTCCAGCTCGCCGAACCACTCTGCCGTTTTGCTGTAGGCGGCTTTCAGGATGTAGGTTTTGTCCGGCAGATAGATGACCGCGGTTTTGCCCGGATGAAGGAATACGGTCGACACGATGTTCTGACCCTGTGCGTCATAGATGCGGACATAGGTAAAATAGCCGTCGTTGGCGTTGTCAAGATTCAGCTGCACCGCCTGCCGCTTATACTCCTGATTGCGATAGAGCTCGCCGGTTTCCGGCAGCGGCCGCTTGCAAAGCCTTGCGTTTTCTTTGGATTTTTCATAGTCGCCCAGTTCGGAGAACAGCTTATAGGCGGTATAATAATACTTGTTCTCCATGGCGTTGAGCGCCGCGGCGTAGTTCGTGCGATTCTTGCAGTCCTTTACCACGCTGTCCCGGTTCGGATAGGTCTTTCCGTCCTCGCTGTCGAGCAGGGCAAGCGCGTCCGCCCACTTCCCGTCCGCCAGCAGGCGATCGATCTGTTCGTTCGTGATCTGCGCTTTGCATTTCGCTTTCAGGCTGTCGGCGTCGTTCACGCCGGGGATCGATTCAAACAGTTTGGCAGCGGCGGAATAGTCCTTCGCATTCATCTTTTCGACGGCGTCGAGATACGTGAGCTGCTCCTGACACTTGCCCGCCTGTTCCTTTGCGTCTTTGAAACTGCCGAGCGCTTCGAAGGCCTTCTTTGCCTGTTCAAAGTTCTGCTCCTCCCGTTTCAGGCACGCGGACGCATAGGCAGCCAGCTTCGCGGCGTCCTGATAGTCTTTCAGGTCGCGCAGGACTTCCTCCGCCTTTGCGTAATCGCCGTCCTCCAGAAGCTGCTCCGCATACGCATACCGCTCCTCCGGCTTTTTGGATACATTCTCTTTGGTATTCTTTCCGGAGTCCTTTTCGGAATCATTTTGCGTATTGTTTGTAACGGTATCGTCGTTCGTTCCGGCGTTTATCTGCGGCGCAGGCTTTTTCACCGCAAGCAGTACGACGATCAGAACGATGACGCCGATCAGCGCCGCAGCGCCGGTAACGATCCCCACCAGCAGCATATTGTTTCTCTTCTTCGGCTGTGACGGAGTCTGATACGTTTGCTGCGACGGAGACTGATATGTCTGCCGTGACGTCTGCTGCGACGGAGACTCAAACATCTGCTGTGACGGAGACTGATATGCCTGCTGCGACGGAGACTGATATGCCTGCTGCGACGTCTGCTGCGACGGAGACTCAAACGTCTGCTGTGACGGAGGCCGCAACGTCGACTGAAACGACCGCTGCCCGGCAACGACCTGCTGCGGCAGCTTTGTGCCGCAATTCGGACAGAACACCGCTCCGTCGGAAACCTGAAACCTGCAATTCGGACAAATCATAGCAAAAGCTCCTTTTCGTCTGTATTCGTTACTATAATAATATATACCAAATCCCGCAAACTGTGTCAACTTTTTTCAACAAAATCCGAGGCGTTTCGCGGCGGTGCGCACCCGCTGCGCCCGCCGTGCAAAGCGAAAGGATCCTCCGCACGGGAGGATCCTTTTCCGTCGTTCGGTTATGCTTCTTCGTTCATGGCGGTTTTCACCGCGCCCTGCGGATCGCCCTGCACCGTCACGTTGCGGTTCACCTTTGCGTCGTAGGTGCTTGCCTTCATGACGTCCACAAGGTCCAGTCCCGTAACTTCCTTCATCGTTTCGATCGTGCGGGCAAGCACGCTCGGGACGAAGCTTCCCATGGTGTCCACGCCGCTTCCGCCGTGTCCGCCGTCGATGATCGTCACCTTGTCGATGGATTCGAGCGGCTTTGCGATCGACGCCGCCATCTCGGGCAGCGCTTTCACGATCATTTCCATCATCGCCGCCTGACCGTACTTCTTCATGGCTTCGGCTTTCTTTTCGAGCGCTTCCGCTTCCGCGATGCCGCGGGCTTCGATCGCCGCAGCCTCCGCTTCGCCGACCGCCCGGATGCCTTCCGCTTCCTGCATCTTTGCGAACTTTTCCGCCTCCGCCTGTACGCGCTGCGCCTCGGCTTCCTTCTCGCGTTCGAACTTTTCCGCCTCCGCGTGGATCCTGCGGATCTCCGCCGCCTTTTCGCGTTCGAACTTCTCGGCCTCCGCCTTGCGCTGCCGTTCGAAGAGCTCCGCCTCCGCCTTCTGCTGACGGGCGAACTTCTCCGCCTCCGCTTTCTTCTTGATCTCCGCTTCGAGCGTCTGTTCGGTGACTTCGACGCCCTTCCGCTTCAGCTCGATCTCGCGCTCCTGGCGCGCAATGTTCGCGTTCGCCGTGGCGACCTCGATGGTCTTGCGCTGCTCCTGCTGCTGGATCTCGTACGCCGCGTCGGCTTCCGCCTGCTTGAGGTCCGAAGCCCTCTTGAGCTCCGCTTCGCGGATCCGCAGTTCGTTTCTGCGGGATGCGATCTCGGTCTGCGCCGCAACCTGCGCCTCGTTTGCCATGCGCTGCGCCTCCGCTTCGGCGATCGCGACGTCGCGCTCCGCCTGCGCCTTGGCGATCGAAGCGTCCTTCTGGATCTGCGACATGTTGTCCTGACCGAGGGCAACGATCAGACCCTTTTCGTCTTCGATCTTCTGGATGTTGCAGGAGATGATCTCCACACCCAGCGCGTTCATGTCGGTCTGCGCCTTCTGCTGTACCTCGTCGCCGAACTTCTTGCGGTCCGTGTTCAGCTCCTTGAGCTTCACGGTGCCGATGATCTCACGCATGTTGCCCTGCAGTGAGTCCGTGAGTGCCTTGGTGATCGCTTCCTCGGACATGTTCAGGAAGTTCTTCATGGCGATCTTGATGCCTTCCGGATCGGTCTTCAGCCGCACCTTTGCGACCGCGTCGATGTCCACGCCGATGAAGTCGAGCGTCGGTACGTAGCCGTTCGTTTTGATGTCGATGCTGATCTGCTTCAGGACCAGTGTGTCCTTTCTCTCCAAGAACGGAAGCTTGATGCCCGCTCTGCCGATCAGGATCTTCGGCTGCTTCTTGATGCCGGAGATGATAAACGCCTTGTCCGGGGGCGCTTTGACGTACCCGCTGACGATGATGATGATCGCTGCGACCGCGGCAATGATCACGCCGACGATCAGTCCCAGATGGTCTGTGAAGAATGACATTTTACTCGCTCCTTTCTAAAGCCCTCAGTGTCCCGGCGGTTTTGTCCGCCTCTTGTTTACGGATCCATCATACCCGAACCGCTTTGATTCCGAAAGGGAAACCGTCTGCAAATGGAAGGCGCTATTTGCAGCGCCGGTGCGAAATAGAGGGGCTTTTTTGCAAGGCGCGCCGTTTTGCGGCATAGGAAAAGCCCTCCGCACGGGAGGGCCCGAAAAAGAAACGGTCAGCCGATGAGATCATATTGACGCATCACGCAGCCGATAGGGAATGGCTTTCACGATTATGTAGATCAGGCATGCAGCGAAGACTGCGCCGCATATAACTGCCGAAACGGTATGGATCACAGGGTTGAAATACCTGTAGGACAGCAGCGTCATGGACTCTCCGTCGGCTTCCGCAACTACCGAACGGACGCCGGCTTTGCGTACCATGCGATATTCATACCGACCGACGGTCGTCTGCGTGCTGCTGCAGATCGGTCGGCTCGAAAGCGCGTCCGGCGACTGTGTCTCCAGTCGGTTTCCTTCCGCGTCATACAGATACAGGCAGTTGTCGTATACGACGAAGATCCGGTCTCCGCTGATCCCGCTTTGCTCGCTCGGCGCAAACAGCATGTGATGAAGCGCGCCGTCCCGAAACACGGCAAAGAACCCTTGTCCGGTGTACGCAACGGCATAGTCTTCGACCGCACCGACGCCCTCGATCTTCACCGCGGTCGGCCATGTAAACGCGTCGATGCGGATCGATTCCGGATACTGCTTCGGCAAAGCAACCATCGAATACGCGGGTTTCGCTGCAAGCAATGAGAAAGCAATCGCCCCGAAAAGAGACAGCGGCATCAAATAGAATGCCAGCACCCCCCACACCGACAAAGAACGCAGGAACTTCATTCTTGCGTGAAACAGATCCTTCCAATAGTCAAAAAGATTTCCTTCCATAAAAAGGACCCCTTTCTGTGATCAGTTTATCACCAAAGGACGCGGACCGCAACCGAAGCCCGGATGAATTAGCTATGCATATTCCGAAGAAAATGTGAAATAAACCGCCGTATTCCGCACGCTTTTCGCTTTTCAAACGCGCGCGCGCGGTGTATACTGTAGGTATAAAGAAACGGAGGGATTACACGATGGGCAGACGGTCGACGAAAGAGGATAAAAACATTTATCAGCAGAGCCGGGAGAACATGGACTTGAGTCGCGAAGCGGCGGAGGAGATCCTGGCGTTTGTATCGGCGGACCGCATCGAAAAGATCGAGAGCGGCAAGAGTGCGCCGCATCCGGACGAGGTGCTCGCCATGGAGCAGGGCTATCAGAACCCGGAG
>JAZNHI010000079.1:0-25223 GCA_045576895.1 Clostridia bacterium
ATTCATGTCGACGAACGAACCGTTATAAAAGGCAATGAACCCATTATACTCAAGCCTCTTGAATTCGATCTTCTGTTGTTCTTTATCCGCAACCGGAACATTGCGCTTACCCGTGAGCGGATCCTGACCGAAGTCTGGGGCATGAATTTCTACGGAGAAAGCCGTACGATCGATATGCATGTATCGCAGCTTAGAAAGAAAACCGGTCTTGCCATCGTTTCCGTTCCGCGCATCGGGTATCGTCTGGAGACAAACCAATGAAAATTCGCGATCGCTTATCGTTGCTGTTTGTGATCTGTTCCACATTGAGTCTTCTGCTGTGCGGAACGCTGCTGCTGCGTTCAAGCATCAGAAACACGGTGCAATCGTCCGAAAACAACGCGCTCTCGGAGCTGAACATGCTGAAAACCTCATTTTCCTCCGCCGCGCTGAAAAACATGGACGACGGACTGACGGACGCCGTGCGGCGCAGTCTGATGGTCTATGTGTTTAAGAGCTATGCCGAAAACACGTTCAGCGGATCCCAGTATGTATTGAAGCACGGCGACGAAACGCTGTACAACAACACCGGATTCGCACCGGATGCGATCCTTGCCGGGCAGGAACAGACCACGGTGACCGTGCAGGGGCAGAAGCTGTTTGTCGCAGGGACCGAAACAGATTTGCTGCGCGAGCAGTATCGAATCTATCTCATTCGGGACATGACCTCCGTATACGATTCCGCTGCAAAGCTCTGTCTGCAGTTTGTGATCATCTGCGTTGCGTCAGTGCTCATCAGTGCTGCGCTGATCCTGTTTGCAACTACGCGAACGCTGTTCCCGCTTAAAAAGCTTGAGGAAGGCGCCGAAGCAATGACAAACGGAGACTACGTTGTTCGCATCCCGATCTCCGGACGTACGGCAAGACACAAGGACGAGATTGCAATGGTTTCGGAGAGCTTCAACCGTATGGCGGATGCGGTGGAGCAGCATATCGATGCGGTCACCGCGGTCGCAGAAGAACGTAAAATGCTGATCGGCGCATTGACGCACGAAATGAAAACGCCCATGACGGCGATCATCGGATATGCGGAATCGCTGGATCGTGCAAAGCTGTCGGAAGAGCAGAAGCAGGAAGCCGTATTCTTTATCCACAGGGAAGCGTGCAGACTGGAACGGCTCACCCAAAAGATGATGCAGCTGATTACGCTGACCGACGGCGAGGATATCGCCGTTCGGGATATCTCTGCCCGGGAGCTGTTTAATGGCGCGGCAATTACGCTGCATGAGATCGCGGAACGGAATCATGCCGTACTGCAGTTTCTCGAAAACGGCGAACACTTTTCCGCAGACGCCGACCTGATCGTCGGGGTGCTGATCAATCTTGCGGATAATGCACTTAGCGCCGGGGCAAAGCATGTCACGGTTTTTGCAAAAGACCGCGCGATCTCGGTGTCGGACGACGGATGCGGCATGCCGAAAGAGATCGTTGACAAGGTCACGCAGCCATTTTTCCGCGCAGACAAGGCGCGAAGCAGAAACGGCGGTCACGCCGGCCTGGGACTTGCGCTTGCTGCACGCATTGCCGAACTGCATAATGCGGACCTCGTGATCGACAGCGAAGAGGGAAAGGGGACGACCGTTTCGATCATTTTCGGTCAATCGAGTGCTTACAACTTGCTTACGCCGCGATGAGGACTTATTTACATCCCTTACGGTAAGATAAAGTAAACCAAAGAAGGGAGACAAAACAAAATGAAAACAAGACAACTCATCAAAAAGACAATGGTATGGATCGGAATCGCCATGATCCTGATTTCCGGGATTGCATGTTCCGGACCGTCGAAAGTTGACATTTCGGAGAAATTAAACACCGAGCGGCTGGAGGACGCCGCGGCAGTTGCGCTGACATCCGCTTCGGATCCGCAGTTCGTCTCGGAAGACGTCGTTTCGCCTGCCGGACAAGAAGATTCCGCTGACGAAACAAAATCCGCCGCTGCGGAAGCGATCGTGCCGGACAGTCCGCTGTACGATAAGCTCGGCGCACCGAAGCACTACAGCGTCGAGCTGACACCGACCTCAGACGTCGTGAAGATCACCGTCGACGCAGACGTGTATCTGCCCGACACGGATCGGATGCCTACACTGCATGTGACGCCGGGAGACTTTACGCAGGAAGAAGTGACGCGGCTGTTCCGTGCGTTGTGCGGCGATACCGTGATGTACAAGGTCCGCGAACAGATGACGCGCTCCGAGATCGCCGAGCGAATCGCGGACGTGCAGGATGAGCTGAAGACCGCGACCGACAAGGATCGCATCAAGAAGCTCGAATCAAACCTTGCGTACTGGAACGAGGCGTACGGAAACGCGCCGGAAACGATCGAGGATCAGGTCTGTGAAGGCATTTTGGAGGAGCGTCAGCTCGGCATTCAGGAATACCTCGGCAAATATCTGACCATGGATGCTTATCAGGATCCGAACGATTATTGGAAGGGAAAGCATTTCAGCGTACACGGGAACACCTACGACAAGAACCTGAAATCCGGTTATGATTTTCCGGTCGGCGCCAACATTCACTACAGTCGCGATCTGAGCTACGGACAGCACCTGTCTTACAATGTGAAAAAATGGATCGCAAACGAGGACGTCGTTCCAGCGGGCGCCGTGGGGCTGACGATCACACCCGCCGACGCTCGCAGAATCGCGGAAACCTTCTGGGCGGACAACGGATTTGCGGACATGGCGGTATCCGGCGTGTATCTTGTGCGTAACAACAACACGTTATCGGATTCTACGGAACGTGCGGACGCCATGGGCGACGCGCATGCGTACGTGGTTACGTGCGGCAAATTGATCAACGGGATCCTTCTTCCGGCTGCGGAACAAGGAGATCCGCACTGGGGCTTTGAGAACTGCTGCTTTACGATCACAGACAACGGGATCGAAGGCTTTACCTGGTATTCTCCGTATGCGTACGGCGAGCTCACCACGGACAACAGCACGATGCTGCCCTTCAGCACGATCGACGAGATCTTCCGGAAGATGATGCTGGTTCGATACGACGAATCCGACGCAGGCAATACACTCACCTCGGCAACGTACCATATCGACCGCGTTGTATTGGAAATGTCGCGTGTTACGAATCGCAAGACGAGTGAAGAAGGTCTTCTCGTTCCGGTCTGGAATTTCTACGGCAGCTATTACTTTACCTATTCCGACGGACACAATCACGGCAGTGACGACAGGCAGGGCTTCCCGGATTCGCTGCTTCGGATCAACGCGATCGACGGCAGCATCATCGAACCGAGATACGGATGCTGATGATCCGCTTGCAGCAGTGGGCTTGAATCGCCGACGGTGATCCGCCCAGAGCACCATTCCGCTTTAGAATCGCATATCGAAAACGATCCGCCGGTCAATCCGGCGGATCGCTGTTTTCAGGGGTTCTCGTTGCTGTTGCGGATCGTGCCTTCCGAGATTGTCAGATGGATCTCGCCGTCCTTTGTCTGCAGAATGACAGGATCGTAAAATCCGATCGTTTGGATCGTTTCCGCATCGGCGGGATTCTTTGCGGAATCGCAGATGATCACATGAGAGGGCATTGCTGCGGTCATCAAAGCAAAGAGTTGATCGTCGTACACGCCGTGATGCGGAAGCTTCAGCACATCACAGGTCAGATTTTTTGTTCCGTAGATGAGCTTCTCAAGTTCGGCGCTCACCGCATCGCCCATGAACAGGCAGGACGTTTCGTTAAACAGGATCTTCGTAATCAGGGATTGATCGTTGTCGCTCTTTCCGTCGAACGGGACGGGAGATACCCAGATCGACAGCTCGAGATCGCCGTACTTTGCGGACAGATCTTCCGTAAGATACGTCACCTTCGCATCCGACTGCGACAGCGCGCCGAGAAGCTGCGCGTACTGTTTGGAATCTTTTTCGTAGGAAGGCAGGACAACGCGATCGATCGGGATCTCTCTGACGATCGTGTCAGCGCCGCCGATATGATCCTTGTCGAAATGCGTCAGGATCAAAAGATCCAGCTTCTCCACGCCGAGCTCGGCAAGCCGTGCAACAAGCTTGTCGCCGTCGCCGTTTTCGCCGGTGTCGATCATGATCGCCGCATCCTTTGAATACACCAAAAGCGCGTCTGCTTTTCCCACGGAAAAAGCATAGATCTCAAGCTTATTCGTTTTTTCCGACGTTGTCGGATCATAGGAGCAGCCTGCGATAAGCAGCAAGACCGCCAAAAGAAGAGCCATTCGTTTCATGGTAAAAGTATATCCGAAAACTGCCGTATTGACAAGCCCCGAAAATGTGATATACTGATAATACGAACATATGTTCGTATGCGAGGAGATCATGAAGATATACGTCGGCGTTGAAAGCATCACAGACGAGGACGGTCATATCAGACCGCGCATCGTGATCTGGCACGACGGCCGCCGCTTTGAGATCCAGAAGATTCTGGAGGAGCGACAGGCGGTCTGCGTCGGCGCGGGCGGTCGCGGGCTGCGCTACACCTGCCTGATCAACGGAAAACGAAGATTCCTGTTCTTTGAGGGACCGCGCTGGTTTGTGGATGCTGCGAAAAAATAATCGGAAACAGTAGCAACCGGCGTAAAACTGTGATATAATCCAACTATAAATGATTCGGAGGTTCATATGGAACAGGAATACAGCATTGAAAACGCAAAGAAATACATCAAGCAGCGCTTCATGGAGCAGGGAGATTTTCTGATCCTGAAGGAAGAAGTATTCGATCAGATGCTCGATCGCATCATTGCGCTCGACGAGGAATTCATGGAGGCGAACGGCGTCAACGACGGTGAGATCTACGACGACGACAAAGCGTTCGATTTTCTGTTCGAAGAAATGCAGAAATCGTTTGAAGAGCAGAAAATGTACTGCATGCGCTTTGTGGAAGACTACATGGACTACAGCGAAGGCTATCTCGAAAGCATCGGCGCGATCGAGTGGGATTGATCCGAAGAAACAGCGTTGAAAGTCCTCTTTATCGGCAACAGCCATACGTATTTCAATGACATGCCGCATCTGTTTGCCGGAATGTGCGAAGCGCTGACCGGCGAGCGGACCGAGGTCACGATGCTCGCGTTTTCCAACAGAACGCTTGCATGGCATTGTGAGGAATACTTCTCCGTACGGTTTGCGCTGCTGTACGGCGGCTATGACTATTGCGTGATCCAACAGTTCGGGCATCCGGTCCCTCCGGTCGACGAAACGGAACCGCCTCTTGCAAGGCTCGTCGGAATGTGCGAGCAGGTCGGAACGAAGCCGGTTCTGTATATGACGTGGGCGAAGAAAAACGAACCGGAAAATGCAGCGTCGATCGGCAGCATCTATCGATCGCTGGCGAACAAATACAATATGCTGCTTGCGCCGATGGCGGAGCTGTTCGACGCGCTGCGCATCGAACATCCGGAGATCGATCTGTATTGGCACGACGGATCGCATGCATCGCCCTATGGGGATTATCTGATCGCGGCAACGCTTGCGTCCCTGCTGACCGGCAAGCAGGATCTTTCAAAGCTCGGGGATCGTGTGCTCGACTTTCATGTGCGGTTCGAGCGCGGCAAAGCGCCGACGGCATGTGAAATGGCAGGGGATACAGAGACGGAGCCGAACCGAGCTTATACAGAAATTTTGCGCGAATATGCGGCGCGCGCAGCAAAGCAACACTGAAAAGGTGCAGAACAGGATGGAAGCAAAGGAGCAAAAAAACAATACAGCACATGCGATCTTCGCCGTGGACACCCGCCATGTCGGCGTGTTGGACGGCGCGCGTGCGCTCGGCGTTTTGTGCGTGCTTTGGTTCCATTTCTGGCAGCAGACCTGGCTGATGCCGACCTATCAGACGCCGTTTCTTGCATGGGCGGGAATAAAGCAGATCAATCCGGACGTGTTTCGCCGCGTAGGATACCTGTGCGTCGATCTGATGCTCCTGCTGTCGGCGTTTGTGCTATATCTTCCGTATGCAAGAAACCGGTTCTGCGGCACGCCGGTCGACCCGATAAAGACCTTTTATAAAAAGAGATTTGCAAGGATCGTGCCGAGCTATCTGCTTGCCGTCATCGTCATGTATACGGTCGCCATGGCGCAGGGATCGTATCGGGGACGAATGGCGTTTGCGCTGAAGGACCTGATCACACATCTGACCTTTACGCAGATGGCGTTTGCCGATACCTATCTGTTTACGGCGATCACCGCCGTCATGTGGACGGTATGCATCGAGGTCGCTTTTTACCTGATCTTTCCGCCGCTTGCAAGGGCGTTTCACAAAATGCCGTTTCTGGTTTATGCGACGATGGTCCTGTTCGGCGTTTTGTTTACGTTTGCGATTGCTCCGGCGATCGGCGAACCGCGCGTCACGGTCAATCGCTTCCTGACGTTTCTGCCCGTCTTTGCGAACGGAATGATGGCGGCGCACCTGTATGTCTGGTATGCCGAAAAGATCCGGCACAAGGCGATCCCTTCGATCATCGGAACCGTTGCGGCGTTCGCCGCATGCTGGCTGATCGTTCGTCTTTTCAAGGCTTGTGCAGCTTCAGGGAACGCATCCAATCAGCAGGTCTGGCAGATGCAGAACCGGATCTGGCTTTCACTGACGTTTACGGTATTTCTGCTCGGCATGTGCATATCCGCAAAGCCGATACGAAAGCTGCTGGATAACCGGGTGCTTGCCGCGATCGCCGCGGTATCCTATAATCTGTATTTGTGGCATCAGTGGCTGATGGTCAAGCTCTGCATCTCCTTCGGCGCAAAGAGCGGCGCAGATATCGCAAAGAGCGGCGCGAACACGCAGTGGACGGTGAATCTCGTGGGACTGATCATAGCGTTTGCCGTTGCGGCAATCATCACATACGGATTTGAAAAGCCGATATCAAGGCTGACTTTGAATATAAAGGAGGAGAAACGATAATGCATTTTACAACGAAGGTACAGAATGTCTGTTCCACAAAAGTGGATTTTGACCTCGTCGACGGGAAGGTTTACAATGTTGTGTTCACCGGCGGATGCAACGGGAATCTGAAGGCGATCGGTAAGCTCGTCGAAGGGATGGAGAAGGACAGGCTTGTGAGCATTCTGAAGGGCAACACCTGCGGACCTAGCAGCACATCCTGTGCGGATCAGCTTGCACAAGCGGTTGAAAAGGCGGTAGAAGCATGATGCGCTTCGGGTATGATATCGGCGGGACCAATATTGCGGCGGGCATTCTCGATGAAAACGATCGCCTGATCGCAAAAGGATCCGTTCGCTTTCCGCGCGGCTGCGGAAATGACGCGGTGATCGACGCCTGTGCGGAGCTGTATCAGTCGATCGTTGCGCAGGCAGGGATCGCGCCGGAGGACATTGCGGGCGTCGGCGTAGCCGTTCCGGGCAGCGTCGATCCCAAGAACGGTATCGTGATCGATGCACACAATCTCGGGTTCCATCATACGCCGCTTCGCGAGATGCTCTCGGCAAGAACGGGAAAGCCGGTATATCTGATCAATGACGCTGACGCGGCAACGCTTGCGGAGCATCGGATCGGCGCTTTGAAAGGCACTTCGACCGCGATGCTCGTTACGATCGGCACGGGGATCGGCGGCGGACTGATCCTGAACGGAGAACTGTTCTGCGGCGGACGCGGCAACGGAACGGAACCCGGTCATATGGTCCTATGCAACGGCGGAAGACACTGCACATGCGGGATCGACGGCTGCGCGGAAACGTACTGCTCCGCCACACGTCTTGTTAAGGACGGCAGCGCATTCGGCTGCACAAGTGCAAAGGATCTGGTCGAAAAAGCGAAAAACGGCGAGAAGGAAGCGCTCGATGTATTCGAAAGCTATGTGGACGATCTCGGCAGCTACTTGGCGTCGATCGTCAATCTGCTTGATCCGGAAAAGATAGCGATCGGCGGCGGTGTCTGCGGCGCCGGAAGCTTTCTGCTTGATCCGCTTCTTGAGAACGTCAAACGTAAGTGCTTCTTTGAAACCTGTTCGGAAATCGTCGTTGCTTCGGCGGGGAACGACGCAGGCATCATCGGCGCATGTCTTCTTGTTCCGTAAACACGGCAATATGAAAAAGCGATCGGGAAATCCGATCGCTTTTTGCGTCAGAGCGTATAGCCGCCATCACAGCACAGGATCTGACCTGTAACGAAGCGCGCGTTCGCCAGGTAGAACACAGCGTCGGCAATATCTTCCGGTGTGCCGAGACGTTCAAGCGGAGTCTCCATGCGAAACGTTTCGATTTCTTCGGCAGACAAATGCGCGTTCATTGCGGTCGGAACGAATCCTGGCGCAACACAGTTTACCGTAACGCCGCACGGTGCAAGCTCCTTTGCGAGCGCTTTCGTGAATCCGATCAACGCTGCTTTCGAAGCGGAATAGATGACCTCGCACGATGCGCCGGAAACGCCCCACATGGAGGAGATATTGATTACCGAACCGGTACGCGTGCGCAGATCGTCCGTGAGAAGCCTTGTAAGGCGCATGGTGCCGAGAACGTTCGTATCAAAGATACGACGGTATTCCTCATCGGAAGTCTCGGAAAACAGCTTTTGAGGAAGTGCAGTGCCCGCACAGTTGACAAGAACGGATACATGTCCCAATCGTTGATGAACCTGTTCGATCATATCGGAAACAGAATCGGGATCCGTAAGATCGCAGGATACGGCAAGATAATCCGTGGCGGCGGGCAAAGATGCGATCAGACGGTCGATGGACTCTCTGTTGCTGCGGTATACAAGTACGACGGCATAACCGCTTGCAGCAAACCGGGCCGCGATCGCGGATCCGATTCCGCCGGAAGCGCCGGTTATCAGAGCGATTTTCGTCATTTTCCCTCCTTGAGTCGTACCGTTTGCATCATTGCATCAAACGCTTCATTATAGGAGTCGTTCTCTCGATTCAGAAGCGTAAAGAAGCAGGTCCGATCGGCATTGATCGCATAGACAACAAGATCGTGTATACCCTGATCGATTTTTACTTTGCAGGCAATACGCTTGGCGTCATATCCGTCTATGCGGCAGTGATCGACAGATATCAGCTTCAGTTCTTCATAACCGCATAATTCTTTGAGACAGGCTTCATATTCCGAATCCGTAAATTTGTCGAAATACCAATTCAATTCTGTTGCGGAATAGGTGATCGAGCTGGACAGCAGCGGATCGCCGTACGGCGCAAAGCAGGTAATCGGAACATTGCGAACCTGTTCGAACGGTTCCGGAACGGAAACGGAAAACGCTTCGTTTTCAAATACGTTCCGTGCCGAAGATGTGCAGCAGATCAGAAGGATCAGCGAAAGAAGCAGGGGGAGAAGCCGCTTCATTCGTCAGCCTCCGTAACACCGAGAATCTCACCGATCAGCATGGTATGGGAATCGCCGGTTGCGTAATATCGCTTCAGCAGCGATTCGTCTTCGAGCAACTGCTCCGGAAGCTCGGTCCGGAAAAGGATTCTGCATTCAATATGATAGCGGCATCCATCAAAACCGTCCTGCCCGCCGAAGCGGGCGGGGAAGAGCGCAGCGTGCAGCGCTTCCATTTTGGAAACGTCTCTGCCGGATTTTGTCCCGCAGAACTGCAGCGCTTCGGTCATCGTACCCATTGCGGGAACGCTGACGGTAAAGGTATTCAAGTGTTCAAGAAGCGTATGCGTATAGCGGCTTTTGCGAACGTAAACGGAAAACGTCGGTCGTCCCCAAAGGACGCCGAACTGTCCCCATCCGATTGTCATCGGGTTTCCGTCTGCCATCAGAAATGCGCCGCGTTTCAGCTGATCTGCTGTTTCCTTCATCCAATCCATATTGTTCACCTCCGTTATGATGTACTATTATAGCGGAACTGATTTGAAAAATCCAGTACGAAAAAAGAAGCCGCACGGCTTCTTTGTTGACGAGGATTCAAACGTCGTCATGCATGAAGGATGTTTTCCGGACATTCTGCTGAAACAGCATGACGATTCCCCAGATTCCGCCGAGCCCGACGAGAATGTACAGGATAATCGACACGACAGAGCCGGCACCGAAGATCCATGCGACAAGGTTGAAATTGAAGATACCGACAAGCAGCCAGTTCAATGCACCTACGATCATCAGGATTAAGGCAACGATATTCATGAAATCACTCCTTTCGTATCGTTAGTATGAACGATACGGCGGAATTTCATGCTCCTTTTTTTCGGGGAAAATCTCAATTTCAAACCGATCAAAACAAATGGGTTCCATGAAATCGGAATCACGAAAAACGGTATGTGAAAACAGATCCAATTCACGAACATGTTTTTCCAGCATAACCGGTCTGGAAAGGTCGAGCGACTGACACAGATCATGCAGGATCGGCATCCAGCCCTCTAAATCAGAGGGTCGTGCGAGAGAAAACTCCCGCACGACTTCCGACTGTATCTTTTGATATTGAATTGTTTTTGCCCAGATCCGCATTATTTGATGACCTTTGCAAACCAGCCGAGGAATTCGGCACATTCGGTATCGCTGTAGGTTCCGACGAAATTGCAGTAGATATTATACTTGCTGCCGATATTGTCGCCGGGCGCCCATTTTTCGCTCAGGTTGCGGACATAGACCGTTTCATTGGATTTAAGAATGTTCATCTTTACGATGGTCTCGCCGTCAACCGTGATGACTTCAACGACCTGTGCAGAAATTCTGAAGCCGTAGGTGTTGGTAGCGTACTGTGCTTCGTTTGCAAGAAGCTGCTGGATGGTTGCATGCTTCGGAAGTTCAAGATACGTCTTGGTTTTGTTGTAGAACTTGACGAAAGCATCCTTATCCTTGAAACCCTTGGTGATGGTGAACTTCGCAGTACCGGATTCAGCGCCTTCCTTGGTAGCTTCGATCGTAATGGAGGACATACCGTAGAAGGAAGCATCGGTCGTGATCTGGAAGGAGAAGTTTCCTTCGGGATCCACATTGACGCCGCCGCACAGCACGTTGGTCGTGTTGTCGCTTGCTGCGCTGAGCTCAGCGCCCGGAAGCGTCTTGCCCGTGACGGTCAGTTTACCGTTTTTGTCGGTATGCAGAGCTTTGCCGTCGGTTTTTACCTCGAGGACCATCGGTTCCGGAATGAACTTATACGCATGGACCGTGACTTCTTTTTTGTCGCTGACACAGTTGCTCTTCGTTGCCGTAATCGTGATGGTATCCTCTGCATCTTCACCGGCATTCTCGTCGAACTTATAATCGTACATGAACACGCCGCCCGTGTATACGACTGTGCCGACACCGTTGATCGCAACTTCGGCAGTGGGATCGTCAATGGTTCCGCTGAGAGAGATCACATTGGTATCAGGCGCCATGATCATACCGTTCTCGTCCGGAATGGGGGATGTAACGGTGATATTGAGACGCGGGAACGTATGCGTAAAGGACGGGCATGCGACCTTGAAGGAACTGCCGTCTGCGGAAGTTATGGCAATATCCGGCTTAATCTCAACTTCGGCTTCATCGAGCGGCTGATTCGGAAAGAATACTTCGACCGGGATCTTGACCTTTCGCGTAACGTCCTTGGAATCGCTGTTCACATACTGATAGTCGTCCTGATTCGGGAAATCGATCGTGACAGTGGAATTCGCCGGAACCACAACGGTGATCGCAACAAGTTCTTTATTGTTTTCGTCAAGAAGCTCCTGCAGTTGCGCATTGTGTGCATCGAGCGTCGGCTGATCGTCCTGCGAAGGATCGTTCGGGTTGGAGGGGACGGTCACGTCGCCTGGATCGTTTTCCGGATTGTTGACGGAAGTGGTGTCGGAATTACTCTTTTCCGCAGGCTTGCTGCATTTCAGCTGATTCCTGAGGAGAAGATACCCGCCGAGAACAAGAATACCGACGATAACAACAATGATCGCGATCAGAAGAACGGTGAACAGGGTATTGTTCTTTTTCTTCTGCTGCTTGCGCTTGGGAGGCGTGGGCTCGTATTCAAACGAGTCTTCTTCCTCTTCGAGCGCCTCTTCATCATTATAAATTCCATCATCGCTCTCGGAATAATCTTCCGAAGGATCTGCTTCGCTGCTTTCTTCGTTGTTTTCAAACAGAGGAGCTCTGCGGCGAGCCTGTGTCGGAGACCAGATCGGAACAGGCGTTTCTTCCTCAACTTCGCGCGCCGCAGGTTCGGGCTCCTGCACGGGAGCGGCCTCTTCAACTTCGTTATCGGCTTCGACCGCATGTCTAGCAACGTTTACTTCCATATCCTCAATATCCGAAGCGGCTTCGTCTGCATCTTGCTGAACGGCTTCGGCGTTTTCGGACATGACCCAGGAAGGGCGGCTGAACCGCTTGGTCGGCTGCTGTTCCTCTTCGGGTTCTGCCGGGGTGTTGTCGGCCTCGGGTTCGCTCTTGAGACTTGCGGCACAGACCTTGCAGTACGTTGCATGATCGGGATTATATGCTCCGCACTCCTTACAAATCATGTATATACCTCCTAATATAGTCAGATTTAACTGATCCTATTATAACATAAAATTTCACAGAGAAGTGACTAATATGTAAACAATTTGCGATTTCCGTGTTTTTTTTTCGTCTGTGTGGTATAAATAGTTCCGAAATCAAGGACTTCGGAATACTATAACAGTATAGTAAAAACAGAAGGAACCGCTATGATATACTTTGACAACAGCGCAACCACACAAACGCTTTCCGAGGCAGCCGAATGTGCCTGCCGTATGATGACGGGAGAATTCTTCAATCCGTCGTCAGCATACGGAGCCGCTTTCTCTGTAGAAAAAAGAGTCAATGAAGCAAGAACCTTTGCGGCGTCTTTGCTCGGGGCAAACAGCGCGGAGATCGTTTACACGTCCGGAGGAACCGAATCGAACAATGCTGCTTTCTTCGGAACGTTAAGAAGCGCGCATGGCAGGAAACGTATCGTAACGACCGGGATCGAGCATCCGTCTGTATTCGAGACTGCTGCTGCAGCCGCAAAGCTGTTCGATGCCGAACTGCTTTACGCACCTTTGAACCCGGACGGAACGGTCGATATCGATCACTTGTCAGAAATGCTTACGGCAGAAACGACGCTTGTAAGCATTATGCATGTGAATAATGAACTGGGCAGCGTGAACGATCTTGATCGGATCGCCGCAAAGGTACACGCGCTTTCACCGAATGCAATATTTCATTCGGATGGCGTACAGGCATTTATGAAAGTCAGAACGCAGAAGATACCGGTGGATTTATACTCGGTTTCTGCGCACAAGCTGCATGCACCGAAGGGCGTCGGTTTTTTGTATGTTCGCAACGGGATCCGCTTTGCCGGAGGGCAGATCGGCGGAGGGCAGGAACGGAATCTGCGCAGCGGAACAACAAACGTTCCGGGAATTCTCGGCTTTGACAAGGCGCTTCGTTTGTATCATTCAAACGAGCCCGCGTGGCAAGCGCAGATGTATCGCGTGAAAGCAAGGCTGTATCGGAATCTTTCCGCATTACCGGACGTCGTTCTTAACGGTCCGTCCATCGAAACCGGCGCGCCGCACATTCTGAACATGTCTTTTCTCGGCGTTCGCGGAGAAGTTCTGATGCATGCACTCGAACGATACGGTATTCTGGTTTCGACAGGATCGGCGTGTTCCTCCAAAAAGATCGGCAAGAACCGCGTTCTGAATACGGTGGGCATCACCGGCGCAAGGCAGGAAGGCGCGATCCGATTCAGCTTCAGCCCTTTCAATACGGAACAGGAAGCGGATGCCGCGTCCAATGCGATTGAGGAACAGGTCAGATTGCTGCGCAGATATAAAAGGAGATAAGTATGGAAAAAGTATTGCTGATACGGTATGCGGAAATTCATCTGAAGGGACTGAACCGTCCGTTTTTCGAACGGCTTCTGGTCGATCGGATCAAGCGTGCGCTGAATCCAGTCCATGCATCCGTGGAACGTGAGCAGGGAAGAATATTTGTGTACGGTATTCCGGAAGAATCTATTCCGGATTGTACGGACAGGCTTTGCCGCGTATTCGGCATCCATTCGCTCAGCACGGCATGCTGTGTAGAGAAAACGTGGGAGGCAATCCGTGATGCGGCAATCTCGGAGGTCGCACCGTTTGCAGCGCAGCCGAAGGCTCCGACATTCAAGTGTTTTGCACGGCGTTCGGACAAACGGTTCCCGATGACGTCCGAGCAAATCTGCAGAGAACTCGGCCATGTGCTTTTGGAAGCATATCCGAATCTCACCGTTGACGTGCATCATCCGGAGCTTCCCGTGACCGTTGAGATCCGACAGAACAACGCGTTCGTTTATACCGGAGAAGTACTCGGCGCAGGCGGTATGCCGGTCGGTTCCAACGGCAAAGCGATGCTTCTGATCTCCGGCGGCATCGACAGTCCCGTTGCAGGCTATATGATCGCAAAGCGCGGCGTTATGCTGGATGCGGTGCATTTCTACAGCTACCCGTATACCAGCGAACGCGCACGCGATAAGGTGATCGAGCTTACGAAGCTTGTTTCGCGTTATGCGGGAAGGATCAATCTCTATCTGGTCCCGTTTACGGACATACAGATGACGATCTACGATAAGTGCCCGTCAACGGAAACGACGGTACTGATGCGCCGTCTGATGATGAAGATCGCAGAACGAATTGCAAAGGATACGGGATCGCTCGCTCTCATTACCGGAGAATCCATCGGACAGGTTGCAAGCCAGACGATCGAATCGCTTTGCGTAACGGACGATGCAGTCGGTATGCCCGTGTTCCGTCCCTTGATCGGCTTCGATAAGGAAGAGATCATTGACAGAGCACAGAAGATCGGTACGTTCGAAACATCGATCCTGCCGTACGAGGATTGCTGCACGGTATTTGTGCCGAAACATCCAGTCACAAAGCCCAAGGTGGACAGGCTCAGAGAAAGCGAAGCACTTGTCGATTTTGAACCTTTGATAGAAAAAGCCATATCCGAAACGGAACGGATGGATATCGGCTGAAAAAGCAGAAAGGAGTAATTGCTTATGAAATGGTTTTTCAGGATCATCGGAATTATCGTCGTTGTCATTGTGCTTGCATCGGCGCTTCTGTATTTTCTGAATGAAAAAGACATACTGAAAGGTCCCATCTCGGAATGGATCACAAACGTGAAGAATGATATAATCAGCATCTTCGATCATACAAAAGGCATGGTCAATGATATGGGAAATACGGAAAATCCCGTCACGGATTCGATCAATCTTCCGTAATCATGGAATTGGCACTTGACAAACCGGAAACCGAATGCTAAGATTACATTCGGTTCCGACATCTGGGTGTAGCGCAGTTTGGTAGCGTGCTTGAATGGGGTTCAAGAGGCCGAGAGTTCAAATCTCTCCACCCAGACCAGATAACGCCGTAATCGGTTTTCGATTGCGGCGCTTTTCTTTTTTGGCGGTTTCTGACAGAAAACATTATATATTATGATAATTCGGCATAAAACGTGAAAAAAGTATAGATTCAAAAAGCATTCCGTGGTAAAATGAAACAAATCTAATTGGGAGGATCTTATGGAACGAATTGTTGCTTGGAACACCTATACGAAAACCGACATGCGCAAGCTGGAGACGGTTGCAAAGGAATACCGTGCATTTCTGGATGCAGGAAAGACAGAGCGTGAATGCGTCACGGGCGCGATCGAACGCGCAAAAGCCGCAGGCTATCTGAACCTGAAGGATGTAATCAAGGAGAACGGCAGTCTGAAGGCAGGCGACCGCGTTTATGCGGACTGTATGGGAAAAGCGATCATGCTGTTCATCGTCGGCAAGCAGCCGATGGAGAAGGGGTTCAATATTATCGGCGCGCACATCGACTCTCCGCGCATGGACCTGAAGCAAAATCCGCTCTATGAGGACACCGGACTTGCCTATCTTGACACGCATTATTACGGCGGCATCAAGAAATACCAGTGGGTCACAATCCCGCTCGCACTGCACGGCGTGGTCGTGAAGAAGGACGGTTCGATCGTAAATGTTGTAATCGGCGAAGACGACAACGATCCGGTTGTCGGCATTTCCGATCTGCTGATTCATCTTTCGGCGGATCAGCTGCAGAAAAAAGCAGCCGTTGCCATCGAAGGCGAAGACCTGAATGTCATCATCGGAGGCATGCCGCTTAAGGATGAAGAGAAGGAGCCTGTCAAAGCGAACATGCTGAAGATCCTCAAAGAGAAATATGATATCGAAGAAGAGGATTTCCTTTCCGCCGAGATCGAAGTCGTTCCTGCGGGCAAATCCCGTGAGCTCGGTCTGGACCGCAGCATGATAATTGGTTACGGACACGACGACAGAGTATGCGCATTTGCACAGATCAAGGCAATGCTCGATATCAAAACAACGCCGGATGCAACCTGCTGCTGTATCCTTGCGGACAAGGAAGAGATCGGTTCCGTCGGCGCGACCGGCATGCATGCGAAGTATTTTGAAAACACGATCGCCGAACTGATGAACCTGACGGGCGAGTATTCCGAGCTGAAGCTTCGCCGTGCCCTGACGAATGCACATATGCTTTCCTGCGATGTCAGCGCGGGGTTCGATCCGAACTTTGCCGGCGTATTCGAAAAGAAAAACAGCGCATTCCTCGGCAAGGGCGTATGTTTCAATAAGTATACCGGCGCGCGCGGAAAGAGCGGTTCCAACGATGCCAATGCGGAATACATGGCAAAGCTCCGCAAGTGGATGGACGATAGCAAGGTCCGCTATCAGACGGCAGAGCTCGGCAAGGTCGATGCGGGCGGCGGCGGAACGATTGCCTATATCTGCGCAGAATACGGCATGGAGGTCATCGACAGCGGCGTTGCGGTGCTGTCCATGCACGCCCCCTGGGAGATTATCTCCAAAGCCGACCTGTATGAAGCGTTCAAAGCGTATCGTGCATTCCTTTTGAAAGCTGAATAATTCCGAATCAAAAGCGAACCGGGGGAGAAATCCCTCGGTTTTTTGCATGGTGGACAAGTGAAGAAAAATGTAGTATAATACAAATTCAAAGGAGATTGCCATGCGAAAAGCGCTCAGTTTAGTCCTATCAGTTTTAATCATCCTGTCGGGATTGATCGGCTGTTCAACCGATTCCGCCCCGGAACAGGACACGTCATTTGCAACCGCAAATTCGGAATCAACGTCCGAGGCTGCTGCAAATCCGACCATTCTGCCGACCGTTGATGATGTTGCAGTTCCGACAGCGGATACGTCGACACCGGCAATCGAATCCGAACAAGTGGCAATCGTTACGCCTACGCCCGAACCGACAGAAGTACCGACGCCTACGCCGAAACCGACGGAGGTGCCGACACCCGTTCCGACGCCGGAACCGAATCCGTATGCAGGTGTATGGACGATCGAGGATCTTCCGTTCTCGTTGGAACTGCGCAGCGACAAAACATATCTCGTGACCGCAACGGAACAAGAGCGTGAAGGAACGTACACCTTTGACGCAAACCGTATTGTGCTGGATGTCGGCAACGGACAATCCATGGAAATGCGGTATTACGAGAATGCGGATGTGTTGAAAATCGACGATTTCAAGCTGATTCGCGATGATCTCGTTTTCTTTTATGAAACGACAGGCGTTCCCGTTTCATTCACCGCAGAGAACGAAGATGCAAGCGTATCCGTTCGAAACGCAGTCGTTGAAGTAAAAATGAAGGACGGAAAACAGGTCCAGAGCTATTGCTTTATCAAAGAAGGGTTAACGCCCTCGCAGCAATCGCAGGACTGGTTTGACGCCGCCGACAGCGGAGAACCTACCGATTCATTCAGCGTTTACAAATATGACGGAAACTATTCTCTTTGGATGCGCGATCCGGAAGGCAATCCCTATCAATCGATCGATGTTACCGTTATTTCGGGATTTCGGTATCCGGTTCAGGCCGAAGGTCTTGATTATGTCCGGCAGCCTGTCAGTGCTCTTTTGAAGGAAAAGGGTACCAGTGTAGACGAGATGAACCGCATCATCAGCAGAGATGTCGCTGCCGCAGGAATCTATACGCGGACCGGCGTCGTGACCGCGGGCGTATCGCTGATCTCAAATATGGCAAAATACGGGTATACGATCGTTTATCAGGGGCACGGAGCCTATCAGGCGGCAAGAAACTGGGGACTGAATCCGTATTGGGGCGCAAAGCTTGACAATCCGACGACCGACCCGAACGGTACATATTACTACACAGGAATGCAATGCGTTGCAAGCATCGTCTGGGCATACAAACAGGCGGGGATGAATCTCAGCTCCGAAGCGAACTCTGAGATCGGAACGCTCGGCGAACGCACCCGTGCAAAAGACAACCGCATCGATTATGACCGTGCGGAATCCGGAGACATCGTTAAAAGCGGCGGACACTATCTGATGGTGATCGACCGTCTGGACAGGAACGGCGACGGAGTGGATGATGCATATCTGACCTATGAAATGTGGGCGCCGCACCTGACGATGCTGATGCTTCCGTTCAGTCAGATTCGCGGACGGGAATTCTTTTCCATGGATGCGTATTTCGACGGCACGGGACGAAACGCAAGAAAGGTATTCTATTGGAAAAATACATTCAGGATTCCGTACGATGTTCTGCCGCAGTATCTTCGGGATGCTGTAGAGTCCGAAAAGCTTGAACAGAGCTATGCGAAGCTCTTGCAGGAACTCGGCTTTTGACAAACGAGGTGTTTCATGCCGTTGAGATTATTACGAAAAGTATGTGTTTTGATCGCAATCCTGATTGCTGCAATCGGGTTGCAGTTTGATTCGATCGCCGAAGAAGAGGAGCAGGCGGAAAATCTGTCCTCAAAGTGCAGATATACAGCCGATTTTTCTCTGCATGAAGAACGTCTGTGCGACAGCGATTACGATACCGTTCAGCGCGTCAATAAAGGGAAAACGCTTTCGATTTCATGGAACGACGACGTTCCGGTCGCATCGGTTTATCTTTCTTTCTACAGCGCGCCCGTCCCGTATACGGTTATGCAGTATTCATCCGACGGAACGAAGCTGTCCGAAGAACCCGGGATTCTGCTGTATAACAATTTGATCGAAGTTCTTCCGGAAACGCGGAAGGTCTCAATCCGAGCGGAAGAGGATAACTGTTCTTTTTGTTCGCTGTATGCGCTCGGTCAGGGTACGATATCGGATTTTCATCCGTTTGCGACAACGATCGACAAAGCGGATTATATGACGTTTGCCATGCATCCGGACGACGACGTGCTGTTCCTCGGCGCGATCTATCCGATTTACGAAGCGGATCGGGGACTCAGCGGCATTTCCATGATTATGAGCACAAAGCTTCCAGAAAAGTTTCAGCGTGAAAGACGACAGGAGGACATGAACGGAGCCTGGGTGCTCGGTCTGAAAACGCAGCCTGTGTTCGGTGGATTTCCGGATATTCCGCAGGATTATTACAACAAATTCCACCACACGTTTACAAAGGATGACGTCACGCGATATGCCGTCACCATGATACGCACCTACAGACCTGAGGTCGTAATGACGCAGGATCTCAACGGCGAATACGGACACTGGCAGCATAAAGTCCTTGCGCAGGGTGTTTTGGCGGCAGTTCCGCTTGCCGCAGACCCGTCGTATCAGCCCAAGGGATATCCGAAAACGGAGCCGTGGGAAGTCAAGAAGCTGTATATTCATCTGTATGATCAGAGCAAACTGACGCTCGACGTCGATCGCCCGATTACGGCTTTGGACGGGAAGTCCGCATTCGAAACGGCACAGCAGGCGTTCCTGATGCATCCGACGCAGACAAGAAAGGACAATCATCACGTATCGAAAACCGAGTACAGCCTTGCGGAATTCGGACTTGCCTATACAACGGTCGGCGAGGATACGCCGGGCGTCAACGATATGTTTGAGCATATCGATCCGTATATGCTGTCCGTGACGCCTACGCCGGAGATTACACCCGAACCAACGCCGGAAATCACACCGGAACCGATCACTCCGGAGCCTGTAACGCCGGAACCGACGCCGACGCCTGAGCCGTACCTCGTATCGGAAACGGAAACGAACGAACCTTCGACCGCACCGATCGTTCATGAGATCGAGGAGGAACCGACGGCTTTGCCGGAACCGGCGCCTTCTGCAGATATTCAGACCACGGAACCCGACGATTCGATCGGCAGTACGTTCTTCCTGATCGGAGGAGGACTGATCCTGTTGCTGATCATTCTGATCGTTCTTCTCATTCTTGTACGCAAACGGAGGTAATGCAATGAAACGATTGATTGGATTCGCATTGCTGATATTGGGACTGATGCTTTCGGGCTGCGGAGAACCGACAAGTCAACAGACGTTTTCAACCGAGACCGAGCGTCCGGTCACCGTCGATATTCCGCAGGAAACCGTCGGAATCTCGGAAGCGGAAGATGTTGACGTCATCACCGTTCCAGTAACCGAACTGACGGTATCGGCAGAGGACGGATTGCCCGATCTGGAAACGCTGCGGAACATGACGTCGCTTCGCTATCTTGATCTTACCGCGCTTCCTTACACGGACTTTTCCGCAATCGCAAAGATATCCGAAGCGCTCCCGGCGTGCAGGATCGTCTGGAATCAGATGCTCACTGACGGTGTATTTCGCAGTGATGCTGCGGATCTGATCCTGCCGAACGCTACCGCGGAAGATGTCGGACTATTGAAGGCGTTTGCCAATCTTCGTTCCGTAGATGCGACCGGCAGCCGTGCGTATGCAGAGCTCTTCGCATTTCAGAACGCGAATCCCGCAATCGACGTACGGTATACCTATCAGGACGGTTCAGCGGTTCTGTCAAACAAGGATGAAGCTTTGACGGTTCCGATCGGTGTAAGCGCAGATGCTCTGACCGACGTCATACAGTATTTTCCCGATTTGAAAGAAGTCGATCTTCGCCAATCGGACTGGACGGATGCGCAGGCAGAATCGTTTTGTGCGAAGAATCCGGGCCTTACCGTCGACAGAATGATCGTTATCGGAGATTCGCGCTATGATTCCGACACGGAAGTGCTGAACCTGAATGCATTGACCGGATGGTCACCCGAAATGCTGATCGGGAAACTGAGCGCTTTTTCAAAGCTGAAATCGATCGGTCTTCCCTCCGAGTGGAACGAACAGCAGTACCAGACTGCGGCACAGGCAATGCCCGGCGTTCATATCGTCGGTAAGATCGAACGCTACGGCAGAGAGATCGACTGTGCGGCGGAGGAACTGGATCTTTCGGATACAAAGCTCGGCGGAACGGAAGAAGTCGAATCGCTGATCGGCGAAATGCCCTTTATGAAAAAGCTGATCGTGTGCAACTGCGGATTGTCCGACGAGCAGATGGTCACGCTCGCCGACGCTCACCCGGACATCCGCTTTGTCTGGATCATCACGCTCGGACCGCACAAGCTTCGTACAGATGCCGTCGGTTTTTCGACCAAGAATCCTTCAAAGCATACGAATCCGAACGCAAGCGACGCATACAACAGAAAGGTCAAAAACACAAAGCGGCTTCACGAAGGCGATATTGCTCTCCTGAAATACTGTTACGACCTCGAAGCGCTGGACCTCGGTCATAACTATCTCACGAACAACGATCTTCAGGTTATCGCAGGATTGACCAAACTGAAAGTGCTGATTCTTGCCGATAATACCATCACCGATATTTCCGCATTGACGACGCTGAAAGATCTTGAGTATATCGAACTGTTCATGAACAGGATTCCGGATCTGTCTCCGCTGACGGAGATGCCGTCTCTGCAGGATGTGAATGTATGCAACGTCGGCGTATCGGATCTGTCTCCGCTGTTTTCTCTGACAGGGGTAAAACGCCTTTGGTATGCGATGAACCCGTTCGAGCGGGAGCAGGCGGTTGCGGTCAAGGAATCACTTCCGGATTGCCTGTGCAATTATACGACAAAAGACGAAACTGCGGAAGGCTGGCGTGAGGATCCGCGGTATTTCTGGATGCGTTCTTATTTCGATTGACGGTAATCATACTTGCAAGAAACGCGGGAATGCGGTATAATCTATAAAAAGATAACGGAGGTGCAGAATTGATTCAGCTCATTTTCGGCGAGAAAGGGTCCGGAAAGACCAAGAAGATCCTCGAGATTGCAAATCAGGCTGCGGAAGAGGCAAAGGGAAGCGTTGTGTTCATCGATGAGGATGAACGGTATATGTATGATCTCAATCTGTCCGTTCGTTTTATCAATGCAACGGAGTATGCACTTTCCGGACCGAAGATGTTTTACGGCTTCCTTTGCGGGATTGCCGCATCGGATCATGATCTTGAATGCATTGTGATCGACAGCTTCATGCATCTTGTTCAGCATGATCTGGATTCATTGAAAGAGATGTTTGACAAGCTGAATTGGTTTTCCGAAACACACGGGATCCGTTTGGTGCTTTCACTTTCATGCGCACCGGATCAATTGCCTTCTTTTTTGAGCGTTTGATCCCGATCGGTTCGGTTTGTTTTCACGGGGCTGTGTAAAGATCATATGCGGGTTTACACAGCCTTTTCTATGTTAGAAGAAGGAAGTTTTGATTATATGGAAGAAATGCAACAGATCCAATCAGAACAATATGCGCCGAAAAAACAAAAGCGAAAGGGATCGATCGCGCTTCTGCTTGTCGGAATCGTTTTGACAACTGTGCTCATAACAGCCGCGGTGACGTGGTTTGCGGCGAAGAGAATGTACCGATCGGAAGATGATCGCTTTATCTCTTCCGTAAAGCAGGCAAGGGATATCATACGCAATAATTTTTATTATTACAATGAAAACGATGATGGCTTTACGGACTCTGTTCTGAAAGGTATCGCATCTGCAACCGGAGACCGTTATGCGGAATACTATACGGAATCGGAATACAGAGAACTGACAAAACAGAATCAAAGGAGTTTTGTCGGGATCGGTATCCTGACGCAGCTGAACGAGAGCGGCGCTGTCGAGATCATCGATGTATATGAAAACACGCCTGCCTCCGAAGCGGGATTGAAACCCGGCGATATCATAACGGAGATCAACGGGATCGTTTTTGACAACGATACGTTGGCGGGATTTCTTGATCATGTACAGGCTGAAGACGGCGCGGAGAATAACTTTGTGATTCGGCGCGGAGAAGAAACGCTTATGTTTACGATCGTTGCGCGTGAAATCCATACGCCGTCCGTTTCTTACAAAATGCTTACGGATTCGATCGGGTATATCCACATTCAGACGTTTCACGGGACCTGTGTCGATGAGACAAAAACGGCTATCGAAGAACTGCAAAAGTCCGGAATGAAGCAGCTTGTACTGGATCTTCGCGATAATCTGGGAGGATCTCTCTACGACGCGATCGACATTGCCGACCTGTTCCTTCCGAAAAATCATATCGTAACCACGCTGCGTTCCCGTGACGGAAATGTTGTTGAATACAAGACCAAGAATACCGGACTTGAAATCGAAACGGTTTTGCTCGTCAACGAAATGTCCGCATCCGCAAGCGAATTGGTAGCAGGTGCGCTGAAGGATTATGAAGCAGCTTATCTGATCGGTACAAAGACATACGGCAAGGGCATCGTACAGACGTTTTATGAAGTATCCGAAACGAAGGGTTGGCTGAAGCTGACAAGTGATGCGTACTATACGCCGAACGGCGTCTGCGTGCAAGATGAAGGAATCACTCCGAACAAGATCGTGCAGCTTTCCGAGGAAGCGGAGCGATATACGATTGAGCTCATTCCGTTTGAACTTGATGCGCAGCTGCAGGCTGCGATCGCATATCTGGAGGAATAAATGAATACGAAACAGTACTGTGTAGCGAACGAAGCGCTTTATCCGTCCGGTCTCGATAAAATAGAATGGGTCCGTCGCAATATGGCGCTCCTGAATCTGATTGAAGAAAGCTTTCGGATCGAACAGCCGTTCAAAGGGCTGCGCATCGCTTTGTCGGTGCATCTCGAAGCAAAAACCGCTTATCTCTGCAAGGTTCTGCAGGCAGGCGGCGCGGAAATGTACGTCACGGGAAGCAATCCGCTTTCCACGCAGGACGACGTGGCCGCAGCTCTTGTGCACGAAGGAATGTCCGTGTTTGCCGTTCACGGCGCGTCTCCGGACGTCTATGAACAATGCCTTATGCGCGTATTGAAATCAGAACCCGATATTATTATCGATGACGGTGCGGATCTTGTTACGCTGCTTCATACAAAGCTTCCTCATCTGATTCCGAAGATCATCGGCGGATGCGAAGAAACCACGACCGGGATTCATCGCCTGCTTGCGATGGAGAAGGACGGCACGCTGCGTTTCCCGATGTTCAGCGTCAACGATGCGCAGTGCAAGCATCTGTTTGACAACCGATACGGAACCGGACAATCCGTATTTGACGGGATCGATCGTACGACCAACCTGATCGTTGCCGGAAAAACTGTCGTCGTCGCCGGGTACGGATGGTGCGGACGCGGCGTTGCCATGCGCGCAAAAGGACTCGGTGCTCGCGTGATCGTCACGGAGATCGATCCGATCAAGGCGATCGAAGCGGTCATGGACGGCTTTACTGTCATGCGCATGACGGAAGCGGCAAAGATCGGCGACGTGTTCATTACGGTTACGGGAATGTGCGACGTCATTACGGAAGCGCATATGCGTTCCATGAAAAACGGCGTACTGTTATCCAACGCGGGACATTTTGACGTCGAGATCGACGTAGCGGGCTTAAAGAGAATCGCCGTGGAATCCCGACAGATGAAACCGAACATTACTGGATATCGCCTCGATAACGGGAATTGGCTGTATCTGCTTGCCGAGGGAAGACTTGTCAACCTTGCATCCGGCGACGGACATCCCGCGGAGATTATGGATATGAGCTTTGCGATCCAGGCGCTTTGCGCAAGGGAACTTGCCGTGAACCGCCCGAAGGAAGCGCGCGTTTATGCGGTTCCGGATGCGATCGATGCGTTTGTAGCGAACGAAAAACTGAAAAGTATCGGAGCGTCGGTAGACGTTTTGACGCAAAAACAAAAAGAATATGCAAATTCATGGAAAGTTTAGGTTTACAGATCGACTTTTCTGTGTTATAGTAAATTAGTTAAATTGTGTAAATCCGTGCAGACGGATTCCATTTTGAACACCAAATTCCAACAGGGGGAACACACATGAAATTCTACACCGCGAATGAGATTCGCAACATCGGCGTCTTCGGACACGGCGGCGAAGGCAAAACTACTTTGACCGAAGCAATGCTTTACAATGCAGGGCTTGTCGATCGTTTCCCGAACAATGCACCTACGACGGATTTCGATCCCGAAGAAATCAAACGTTCCATCTCCATCAA
>JAZNHI010000080.1:0-10319 GCA_045576895.1 Clostridia bacterium
CGGGCGTCGATCCGTTTATGAAGGAATCTGTTTCGTTCCCGGTGTTTTCGTCCGCAGAGGAGATCGATATCCCTGTTGACGTCGTGATCGACTTTTCCGTTCCGAAGGCGACGGAGGAGATCCTTGCATTCTGTCTCAAAAAACGGATCCCGGCAGTCATCTGCACGACGGCACTTTCCGACGCGCTGGTTCAAAAGATCGGCGAAGCGAGCAGGACGATCCCGGTTTTCCGTTCCGGAAACATGTCGCTCGGCGTCAATCTGATGCGCGTACTGCTGAAACAGGCAAGGCTGACGCTCGGCGACGCGTTCGACATCGAGATCATCGAAACGCACCACAATCGCAAGAAGGACGCGCCGAGCGGAACGGCTTTGATGCTTGCGGACGCGATTACGGAAGCAGACGGCGTTTCGCATCCGTACGTATACGGACGCAGCGAAAAGGATCGCCGCAGGGAACCGGGCGAGATCGGTTTCCACAGCGTACGCGGCGGAACGATCGTCGGTCAGCATGAGGTCCGGTTCCTCGGGGAAGACGAAGAGATTGCGATCCGTCATGAAGCGTATTCCAAGCAGGTCTTTGCCGCAGGCGCGCTGAAGGCGGCGCAGTTCTTGCTGACGAAGGAGAACGGTCTGTTCTCCATGGAAGATCTTGTTTCGGATATGCTGCATCAACAGGAGTAGGATATGGAAGCACAGAATACGCAAAAGAAAGCACAGCACTCGATTCGCATATTTGCATGGCTTGTTCCGCTCGCAGTTGCGATCGTGATCGGAAATCTTCTGTTTAGGCTCGGAATGCGTTTCATTCCGGGCTTAAATCCGGTTTATGCGTGGATATCACTCGGCGTGCAGCTGCTGTTCTATGCGGTCTCGGCGATTACGGTCTTCCGCAGATGGCACAAATATAACAACGTCCGTCTGAAGGATATGCGGGATCGCTTGCTGCAGAAGAAAAAGCGCGTCGACAGGGGAGAAAAGGGACTTCGTACGACACTGGCCCTCTCCGTGATCGGATGCTTTGTATGGATCTTTCTGTGCATTGCAGCAGCCGTCGCGACTCTGTTCTTTTCAGGAGCCGACGAAACCAATCTGATCGTCTGCATTCCGTGCACGTTAATTTCCGTATTTACGTTGTGGGGCATTTCGGCGACATTGATCTCCTTTGCACAGCCGAACAAGACGGACGTCGTTTCGGACATTCTGCCGCGGGAGCGTTTTCCGCTGATGTATCAGACGCTGGATGAGGTTTTTTCGGATGAGAAGCAGCCGCCGCTGCTTAGTCTTTTTTTGATTGATAACGTTGCGGTCAGACGCAGCCGCGGAAGAGTCGTTGTCGGCGTCGGAGCAATGGCAGGCGCGTTCATGAACCGTGAGGAACTCAAACAGGTTTTGCTGCATGAAAAAGCGCATATTATTTATGATCGAAAACTTACCGTGCGCATATCAAACGGTATTCTGAAACGCTTTCACGAGCCGTCGAAAAAGAGCGTCGTCCTGAAACCGACGGATGTGCTGTTCTTGGCGCCGCTCTCCGTTTTGTCGCAGCTGCTGATCGAGTTTCAGCATATTTCTTCGGAAAAGCAGGAACTTCTTGCGGATCGCTTTGCCATGCAGAACGGGAAGACTTCGGAAAGCGCAGCGGCGCTTGTCAAGATGCAGATGCTTGGACTGTATCTGAAGCGTGAAGCGACACATCGGGTTTTGTTTTACGAAACGGAAGAGATCCAAAAGGATTTTATCACGCGTGAATTTGAAACGTTCCGCAATTTGTGCCCGAAGCGTCAGCAGTATTGGTCGGAATTGCTGATGAAACAGCTTCCCGCGCTGATCAATTCCCATCCGACGCTTCCGCAGCGTCTGCATCAGTTGAACGATCCAAAATATGAGATTACGTTCGGGGATCCGGATCCGAAGTACTGTGAAGAGCAGAAGGAGTTCCTGCGCTTCAACGATGAATTACTCGTCGAACAAAATGAGGAGTCGTTCGGCGAACGCCGTCTAAGGGAATACCTTCAACCGACGGAACAGCTCGAGCGATATCTTGCAGAAGCAGACAGCGGGATAACACATTCGCCGCTGCAGCTGCGTCCGGTGATCGAAGCGTGTTTGAAACTTGAACGGGAAGATCTTGCAATTCTTGTCTGTGAACAGGCGATTGACGCTTCCGAAAGTGAAAGCGAAGCCGCATACGCCAACTATGTCAAAGGTCGCCTCCTGTTGAATCGCTATGATCCGAACGGCATCGGATTTATCAAACGTGCTGCAGAAGCCAATCCGAACTTTGTGGAACCGGCTAACAATGAGATCGGCGATTTCTGCCTGATGATGGGCATGCAGAAAGAGCTGGAAGACTATCGACAATACATCATCGAATTGGCGCAGAAGAAGATTGACGATCGCGTGAATGATGCGGACAGTCTCAGTACGAAAGACAAGCTTTCCGGCGAGCCGGTTCTGCCGGAGGATGAACTGCAGAGTGAGCTTGCGTTTATAAAAGAGACCTGCGGAGAACATCTGTATTCGCTGTATCGTATAACCAAGCAGCTTTCGGCGTCGCTCTCTTCAACGGTATATATCGTTCGGTTTGTCGAAGGCACGGACGATGAAACCCGGGATCGATGCATGGAACGCATCTTTGAATATCTGGACGGGCTCGACGCGCAGTATTCGTTATTTGATTATGAATATGCTGCAGCGCAGAAGATTCGGCTTGACAGGATCAAAGGCGCGCTGATTTATCAAAAAGAATCCTGAAGAAATCGGAGATGGACAAGCTTGCGGCTTGCCCTTTTTGTATGCAGTCAGAAAGGAACCGCGTTCTTGCGTTTCGGGAGAGATTGTGTTAAGATGTATTTGTATAAATATGGATTGAGGCAGCTATGAAACCGTTCGTTCATCTTCATGTGCATACGCAGTACAGCCTCCTTGACGGCGCGGCGCGCATACCGGAGCTTTGCAAACGTGCAAAAGAGCTCGGGCAGACCGCGCTTGCGATCACTGATCACGGCGTGATGTACGGTGTGATCGACTTTTATCGCGCGTGCAAGGCGGAAGGAATCAAGCCCATTCTGGGTATGGAAGCATACGTCGCAAAGGGCAGATACGATGCAGTGGGCGACGCGCGCGACCGCGATTCCGCGCATTTGATCCTGCTTGCCAAGAACGAAACCGGCTATCGGAATCTGATGTTTCTTTCCTCCGAAGCGTTTATACACGGATTCTATTATAAACCGAGGATCGATTATGATCTTCTGGAAGCGCATCATGAAGGGCTGATCTGCCTGTCTGCCTGCCTTGCGGGCGATATTCCGCAGTCATTCCTGTGCGGGCAGGATGCGCGCGCATATGAGATTGCCGGGCGGCTGCATGCGATGTTCGGCGAGGACTTCTATATCGAGCTGCAAAACCACGAGATACCGGAACAGCTTGAAGTGCTTCCGAAGCTCAGAACGCTTGCAAAGACGCTCGGAATCAAGACGGTCGCGACCAACGATATCCATTACGTCAAGAGAGACGACGCGGACGCGCAGGACGTTCTTCTGTGCATTCAGACGCAGCGGTTTGTGGATGAATCCGATCGCATGCGGATGGAGACCGAGGAGTTCTATTTGAAGTCGGGCGACGAAATGGCGGAAGCGCTTCCGGACGATCCGGATGCGCTGGGCAATACGCTCGAAATTGCCGAAAAGTGCAATGTGGAAATACAGTTCGGCGTACGCCGCCTGCCGCATTTCATCGCGCCGGACGGGATGGCGAACGATGTCTACCTCCGAAAGCTCTGTGCGGAGGGGATGCAGAGAAAGATGCCGAATGCCGGCAAGGAAGCGCACGATCGTCTCGAATACGAGCTTTCCGTCGTCGAAAGGATGGGCTTCGTCGATTATTATCTGATCGTTTGGGACTTCATTCATTATGCCAAAACGCACGGGATCATGGTCGGTCCCGGCAGAGGCAGCGGCGCGGCTTCGCTTGCGGCGTATTTTCTGGATATCACGGACGTCGATCCGCTGAAATACAATCTGCTGTTTGAACGATTCCTGAACCCGGAACGCGTTTCCATGCCGGATTTCGACGTGGATTTCTGCTATGAACGGCGTCAGGAAGTCATCGACTATGTCGGTGAAAAGTACGGCGAAGGACACGTCGCGCAGATCATCACCTTCGGAACGATGGCGGCAAAGGCGGTCGTCCGCGACGTCGCGCGCGTACTGCGCGTGCCGTATGCCGATGCGGACAAGCTTGCGAAGCTGATCCCGAACGTGCTGAAGATTACGCTTTCGGAAGCGATCCAGTTGAACGCGGAGCTGAAAGCACAGTACGATTCCGACGATACCATGCGCCGCGTGCTCGATCTTTCGATGAAGCTCGAAGGACTTCCGCGGCACAGCTCCACGCACGCTGCGGGCGTCGTGATTTCCGGCGTGCCGCTGAACACGGTCGTTCCGCTGACGAGCAACGACGGCGCGCTGACAACGCAGTTCCCGATGACGACGCTTGAGGAGCTCGGGCTCCTAAAGATGGACTTCCTGGGGCTTCGCACGCTGACCATCATTCGCGATACGCTCGATTTTATCAGGCAGGAAGGAAAGCCGGTCCCGGATTTCTCGAAGAACGATTTCGAGGATCCGGAGGTCTGGAAGATGATCGCGGCGGGCGATACGGACGCCGTGTTCCAGCTTGAATCCGGCGGCATGCGTCAGTTCATGATGCAGCTTCGTCCGGACTGCTTCGAAGATCTGATCGCAGGCATTTCACTGTACCGACCGGGTCCGATGGAACAAATCCCGCGCTATATCCGCGGCAAGCACGAAGGCAACATCGAATACGCGCATCCTCTGATGGAGCCGATTCTGAAAAATACCTACGGGTGCATGGTCTATCAGGAGCAGGTCATGGAGATCGTGCGATCGCTTGCAGGGTACAGCTACGGACGCAGCGATCTTGTCCGCCGCGCCATGTCCAAAAAGAAGCACGACGTCATGGCAAAGGAACGCACGTTCTTCGTTTACGGCACGGACGGCGTCGACGGCGCGATCAAGCGCGGCGTACCGGAGGACGTTGCAAATCATATCTTCGACGAGATGATGGACTTCGCGTCCTATGCGTTCAACAAGGCGCATGCGGCATGCTACGCGGTCGTGGCGTATCGGACGGCGTATCTGAAACACTATTATCCAACCGAGCTGTTTGCAGCAACGATCAACGGCTATCGGCAGAATACGGACAGCGTCGCGGCGTATGTCTATTCGGCACGCAAACTCGGGATCCGGATCCTGCCGCCGGACGTGAACAAATCCATGGCGCTGTTCAACGTAGAAAACAATGCGATCCGATTCGGGCTTTCCTCCGTACGAAATGTGTCCGAGAACGTCATGCGTGACGTTGTGCGCGATCGGAAAGAAAACGGTCCGTTCAAAAACTTCGAGGATTTTGTGAACCGCACGCACGGACTTAACAAACGCATGCTGGAGGGATTGATTTCTGCAGGCTGCTTCGACGAGATGGGCTATACGCGAAACAGTCTGCTCGGCGTGTATGCACAGGCGCTGGATGCTGCGCAGAAAGCGCAGAAGACAAGGGAGTCCGGGCAGCTTTCGCTGTTCGATCTGGACGGCGGAGCAGACATTGCGGCACAGTCCGTACTGCAGATTCCGAACCTTCCGGAGGTGCCGCATGCGCAGCTCCTTGCCATGGAGCGCGAAGCGACGGGGCTGTATCTGTCCGGACATCCGCTTGACGCGTTCGGAACGGCCCTTGCGCGTTTGCCGTATACCGTCGCGCAGCTTGCGGAGGCGGACGGGACCGGAGAGATCACAGATGAAGCAAGCGTGATCGTGGGCGGCATGCTGAGTCAGTGCAAGCAGCGACCGACCAAAAGCGGCAACGGGCTCATAGGACTCGGCGTTCTGGAGGGACACTCCGGAACGGTCGAACTGATGCTCTTCCCGAAAGTGCTGCAGGCGTGCTCGGCGCAGTTCTATGACGAAAACGTGGTGGAAATCACGGGTCGGATCTCGATCCGCGAGGACCGTGCGAATTCGATCCTGGTCGATTCGGTCAAGTCGCTGAAAGACGCCATGCAGACGCTGTATATTCGTCTCCCATACATGGATGCGGAACAGCAGAAGCGCGTTCGTAGGATCACGCATGCGTTCCCGGGCGGAACGGCGATGGTGCTCTATGATACGGCAAAGAAGATTGCAAAGGGCGCGCCAAAGGATTGGAGCGTCAACCCGAGCGAATCGCTTCTGCGAATGCTGAAGGCGGAATTCGGTGAGGAGAATGTTGTGCTGAAATGAAGCAGGTCAATCCGTTTCAAAAGAATCAGGAACTTACGCTTGAAATCAAGGGTGTAACAAGCGAAGGGCAGGGCGTGGGAAGATCCGAAGGCGTCGCGTTCTTCGTTCCGTTTGCGCTGCCGGGAGAGACTGTGAAAGCGCATATCATCAAGGTCGAGAAAAAGTACTGCATTGCAAAGATCACGGACCTGCTGAAAACGTCCCCGCATCGCGTGACGCCGCTCTGCGAAGCATACGAAAAATGCGGCGGCTGCGCGCTCATGCATATGGACTATGCGGAACAGCTAAAGACCAAAACGCAGATCGTGAAGGACTGTCTCGGACGGCTCGGCGGGTTTACTGGCGTCGAAGTGCAGCCGACGATCGGCATGGACGATCCGCGGCGTTACCGCAACAAGGGCAGCTTTCCGATCGGATTTGTCGACGGTTCTGCAGTGTTCGGATTCTATGCGGAGCGCAGTCATCGGCTGATCCCGCTCTTTGATTGTCCGATCGAGGACGAGCGCATCACGGCGCTTGCAAGGACCGTGACCGAATGGGCAAACCGCAACCATGTCCGCGTCTATGACGAAACGACGGGAAAGGGATGCTTACGCGCCTGCGTGATCCGCGTGACAGCGACGGGCGAACGCATGGTCGCCGTTGTAACGAAAGGCGAGCTTCCGGCAAAGGATTCGCTCATCAAAATGCTTGACGTCGAATCGCTGTACCATAACCGCAACGACCGGAACACGAACGTCCTGTTCGGCGACCGATTCACACTGCTGAAAGGCAAACCGCAAATTACGGAACAGCAGGGCGATCTTCGCTTTGCCGTCAGTCCGCAGAGCTTTCTGCAGATCAATCCGGAGCAGACAAAGAAGCTGTACGATACCGCGATCCGTTTACTGGATCCCAAACCGGATCAAACGATCGCGGACGTTTACTGCGGGATCGGTACGATCTCCCTTGTGATCGCAAAGCACGCGAGCAAAGTGATCGGCATCGAATGCGTCCCGGAGGCGATCGAAGATGCGAAAAAGAACGCCGCAGCAAACGGGATTGGCAACACTGAGTTTCTTTGCGGGCTTGCCGAGGATGTACTTCCGGATCTTGTCCGAAAAGGGATGCGTCCCGACGCAATCGTGATCGATCCGCCGCGAAAGGGGTGCGAGGAACAGGTCCTCTCGGCGATCGCGGAAAGCGGCGTTGATCGCGTCGTCTATGTGTCCTGCAATCCGGCAACGCTTGCGCGCGACGCAAAGATCCTCGCATCGTTCGGATTCCGCATCGAACATGTCCAGCCGGTCGACATGTTCCCGCACACGCAGCATGTGGAGACGGCCGTATTGATGACAAGATCCGAATAAAAGTCAAATGCCTGGAAGAGCGCATCACCCAGGCGCAGCTTGCGGAGATGGTGGGCACTTCCGCTCCGTACATCCGCAGGCTTATAAACAAGCAGGACTGCATCGTGAACAAGACCTTTGTGGAGATGCTCGAAAAGCTGGGTTACGATATCCGGGTCACGTATGTGAAGAAGGAAACAAACTGACAGATCGATGTTTTTGGAGGTCAAAGATTGATGGATAAGAAAACAATGATGGAAAACCTGGCCCGTGCGGCATATGAAAAAGGCGTGTTCAATGGCACATGGCTCTATGCCGAAAACGGAGAGATCGTGTCGAAAGGCGCGCTGGGTTTCCGTGACATAGAAAACAGGATTCCCGTCACGGAGGAAAGCGTGTTCGACATCGCTTCGATTACCAAGCAGTTCACAGCGACGGCAATCATGCTCCTTCGCCGACGGGGGCTTCTTGATCTCGATGACGAAATCACGCGGTTTTTCCCGGAGGTACCGTATCCAGGCATCACAATCCGCCATCTGCTCACCCACACAAGCGGGTTTTCAGATCTTGATGAGGATATCGAAAGAATCTCAGAGGCGGAAGGCGTGATTCCTGGCAGCGACGTTGTGATCCGCATTCTTCATGAATGCAGGCCGGAGCTTACGTACCCGACGGGCAAAGGAGCCGAGTACACCGACACCGGTTACCAGATCCTTGCCGAGATCGTGGAGAAGGTCTCGTGCGAGAAGTTCGAAGCCTTTCTTGAGAAGAACATATTTGAGCCCGCAGGACTTTGTTCCACCCGCGTTTACCACCGCAGGAAGGATCATGTTGGGATCGAAAACCTTGCCGAAGGTCTTGTGGTAGAGGACGGTGAATACAAGCTTCCCGATGATTCGAAGTACAAAGGATTTGTTATTTCTCTTGATGGGCTGAACGGCAACATGGGCGTGTTCACGAATATCCTCGATCTTTTCAAATGGGACAGGGTGTTGAGAGCCGGCACGCTCCTCACACCCGAGGAGCAACAGCTCATGTATACTCCCGCGACGCTCAATAACGGAGAACCGGCTCGCGAAGAAGGCGACGAGGATGATTATGGCTTCGGCTGGGTGCTCGTCCACGACGAACAACTCGGGCTGATTGCCTGCCACAGCGGCGGCGTGCCGGGCTACTGGACATGGTTCGAGCGCTTTCTCGACATTGATGCAGTATTGATCCAGCTCTGCTGCCGTCAGTTCACAGATGTGCGGGCCTCTTCGGCCTTTGATTCCGGCATGGAAGCAATCGTAAGGGGTAGGGAACCAGAATCACTCATCTCGATTGAGGATATCGCGGTCAAGGATCCCGACAAGTCCAGGTGGGAGAGCTTCTGCGGCAAATACGAGCATCCCGAAGACGCCGAGTTCCTCGTCGACGAGGTCTGGATGCAGGACGGCGAGCTTTACGCAAGATCAATCGACGAGGACGGAGATGAGATGACCTTTCGCCTCTATCCCATCGGGGAGGACGAGTTCGGCCGCAAGGGCGGGATGCTCAAGTTGACCTTCGGTGACGACTGTGTGGCGTACGACGAACTCACCTGCAAAAAGCTGTAAGCATCATTTTACAAATTCCGGCTTGCCGGGACAATGAAATCGATCCGGGTGTCCTGACGCAACCGGTCAACGGCATATTCCTGACGCCGAAGCTCGTGTGGGCAGCGTAGATAACGGCATTTTTATTCACGCTGTTGTCCCAAGGCATGTGGAGACAGTTGCGTTGATCACTCGAACCGGGGCGTGACTACAGAATAGATGATTGTTTTAAGAGAACGTTAATAGGAGAAACGCTATGAATATCAAATACATTGAATTGAAGACCGGTTATGCAGATAACGGTCCAGCTTGGATCGGTAATGTCAAAGAATCAAAATCAGGGAAAACCATATATTTCAATAACCATGCTTTCCAAAAATGTCAGGGAATACAAGGAAATTACTATGACGTTGAAACCGGTGAAGAGTATTGGATTTCCGGGGTAAAACGAGATGGTCAGGACCGGCATTGGGCAGGCAACGGCAAAGTGATAATTAATAGAAAATGTATCGATGAGTACCTTTCCATCGTTGATATGCCTTCACTTCCGCTCCATGGTTTTATTATTGAAGACATCGAGGATTCTTTCCCGGTTGACCGTATCAACCGGCTGCTTAACGAGAAATTATGAGTTGTGGTCAAAGGCATATTCCAGACGCCGGGGGTCGGGTGGGCAGCGCAGATAACGGCATTTTTATTCACGCTGTTGTCCCAAGGCATGTTATAGATGAGACATGATTTATCAGACTACGGAGGATGAGGGAGAATGACATTTGATCCGAAAACAAACAAATTTCCGTACCCAAAGGAAACGGACAGGCACTATCTGGAGGTGCATAAGGACCGCGGGATCGTATTCGATACGGAGTATCCGTATATCGACCGCAGCAGATCGTTTCGATTTAGGCAGAGCCTCATACGGCTGCTGCTGAATACGGTCGTTTTTCCGCTTGCAAGGATCCGGCTGGGATTGAAGATCGAAGGACGACAGAACATCAAAAAGCATCGCGAGGTGCTGAAAAACGGCGTCGTTTCGATTGCAAATCACGTCCACATGTGGGACTATATCGCCGTAATGCGCGCGATCCGTCCGTTCCGTTCCAATCTGCTTTC
>JAZNHI010000081.1:0-7666 GCA_045576895.1 Clostridia bacterium
AGTTCACTTGACTATTGTGCATGATAGTGGTATCTTATGCATAGTGATTAGCACTCGAACAAACGGAGTGCTAAAGGAAAGGAGGCGATCGCATGGAACTGGATCAAAGAAAGCTGCAGATCCTGCGTGCGATCGTTGACGAGTACATTCTTTCGGCAAGTCCGGTGGGCTCCAAGGCTTTGAGCCGCGGCGGCATGAAATGGTCGTCCGCGACGATCCGCAACGAGATGGCGGACCTTGAAACGCTCGGCTACCTTGCGCAGCCGCACACGAGCGCGGGACGCATCCCGTCCGAGAAGGCATATCGCCTGTACGTCGATCAGATGATGCAGCGCGCGCACCTTTCTGACGAGGAATCCAAGCTGCTGTACGGCTACTTTCGCGAGCACGTCCACGGCGTCGACGCGGTGCTGCGTTCCACGGCAAAGGCGCTTTCGGAGATCACGCATTACACGGCGGTCGTGATGATGCCGGACATCGGCGTGAACCGTCTCCGCCATCTGCAGCTGATTCCGCTGACGATCGGCAAGGCGCTTGCGGTCGTCGTCACCGACGCGGGCGTGTCCCAGAACACGGTGATCGACGTCCCGGAGGATATCGGACCGGAGGAGTTGGACCGCATCAGTAAGGCGATCACCGCAAGGTTTTCTGATTGCCGGATGTCGACGGTCTCGTCGAAGCTTGTGCGCGAGCTCGGCGGCGAGCTTTCCGCCCGTGCGGATTTTGTCGAGTCGCTGCTTGCAAGGCTTTGCGAGAGCCAGTCGAGCGACCGGCGCATGGTTGAGCTTTCCGGCGCGACGAACATGCTGGAGTATCCGGAGTACAGCGACGTCAATAAGGCGAAGACGTTCCTTGCGACGGTCGAGCAGAAGGACGATATGTACCGGATGCTGAAAAAAGCGTCGAACATGGAGTTCACGGTCACGATCGGCAGCGAGAACGAACAGGAAGGCTTTCAGGACTGCAGCGTGGTCACCGCGAGCTATCGCGTGAACGGAACGCCGGTCGGCAGCTTCGGCGTGATCGGACCGACCCGCATGGACTACGCAAGGGTTTTGAGCATTCTGAAGAATGTACAGACCAATCTCGGTACGGTGTTACAATCGTTTTTGAAGGAGGAGTAGGAACTTGGCTTCCAGGAAGAACAAGCCGGTTGAACCGGAGAAGAAGCCCGAAGCGGTCAACGAAGCCGCAGAGGAACAGACCGAAGCGCAGACGCCTGACGTCGTCACGATGACGCAGGAGGAGCTTGAAACGGTCAAGAAGCACATCGACGAGCTGCAGAAGAAGCTGGACGATACGATCGCGCTTCTGCAGCGCAACCAGGCGGATTTCGACAATTTCCGCAAACGGAACGCAACGGTGCGCGCAGACAGCTACGACGAGGGCAAGCGCGACTGCATCAAAGCGCTGCTGCCGGTGCTGGACGATTTCGACCGGGTCGCGGAGAGCGATCCGAATGCGGACGGCTGGGCGGACGGCGTAAAGCTCGTGCATAAGAAGTTTGCCGAGATCCTGAAAAAGGAAGGGCTCGAGGAGATCCCGTCGGACGGCGCGTTCGATCCCGAGCTGCATAACGCGGTGATGACCGAAGCGGTCGATGGGCTCGAGAGCGGCAACGTCGTGCAGACCTTCCAGAAGGGCTACAAGGTAAAGGAAAAGATCATTCGCCACAGCATGGTGAAGGTCTCTGAATAAGGCAAAAACAAGTATCGGAAGCTTGTTTGCATAAAATAAAAAGAAAAATCTTCAAAGAACTCGGAGGTATAAGCATATGAGTAAGATTATCGGTATTGACCTGGGCACCACCAATTCCTGCGTCGCGATCCTGGAGGGCGGCGATCCCGTCGTCATCCCCAACGCGGAAGGCGCAAGAACCACCCCGTCCGTCGTTGCGTTCAAGGGCAGCGAGCGTCTGGTCGGCTCCATTGCAAAGCGTCAGGCGATCACGAATCCGGACCGGACCGTCTCCTCGATCAAGCGTGAGATGGGTTCGGCATACAAAGTCCACATCGACGGCAAGGACTACACGCCGCAGGAGATCTCGGCGATGATCCTGCAGAAGCTGAAGCAGGACGCGGAAGCGTACCTCGGCGAGACCGTCACGCAGGCAGTCATTACCGTACCGGCATACTTCACCGACAGCCAGCGTCAGGCAACGAAGGACGCGGGCAGGATCGCGGGCCTCGAAGTGCTCCGTATCATCAACGAGCCGACGGCTGCATCTTTGGCGTACGGTCTCGATAAGGAAACCAACCAGAAGATCCTGGTCTACGACCTCGGCGGCGGCACGTTCGACGTCTCGATCCTTGAGATCGGCGACGGCGTATTCGAAGTGCTTGCGACCGCGGGCAACAACCGTCTCGGCGGCGACGACTTCGACCAGCGCCTGATCGACTACATCGCGTCCGACTTCCTGCGCAACAACGGCATCGATCTCAGAAAAGACAAGATGGCGCTGCAGCGCTTGAAGGAAGCGGCGGAGAAGGCAAAGATTGAGCTGTCCGGCATGACCCAGAGCAACGTGAACATCCCGTTCATCACGCAGGGCGCCGCCGGTCCGCTGCACCTCGACTGCACGATCACCCGCGCAAAGTTCAACGAGCTGACCGCAGACCTCGTCGACAAGACGCGCGTCTGCGTCCAGAAGGCGATGGCGGATGCAGGCTTAAGCAACAGTGACATCAACAAGGTCATCCTCGTCGGCGGTTCGTCCCGTATCCCGGCGGTCCAGGAAATGGTCAAGAACATCACCGGCAAAGAGCCGTTCAAGGGCATCAACCCCGATGAATGCGTTGCGATCGGCGCGGCGATCCAGGGCGGCGTGCTCGGCGGCGAGGTCAAGGACATCCTGCTCCTCGACGTCACGCCTTTGTCGCTCGGCATCGAGACCGTCGGCGGCGTGTTCACGCGCCTCATCGAGCGCAACACGACCATCCCGACCAAGAAGAGCCAGATCTTCTCGACCGCGGCGGACGGACAGACGAGCGTTGAAGTCCACGTGCTGCAGGGCGAGCGCGAGATGGCGCAGTACAACAAGAGCCTCGGCAGATTCCAGCTTGCGGGCATCGCGCCGGCGCCCAGAGGCGTACCGCAGATCGAAGTCACGTTCGACATCGACGCGAACGGCATCGTGCACGTTTCCGCAAAGGACCTCGGCACGGGCAACCAGCAGCAGGTGACGATCACCGCGTCCACGAACCTCAACGAGGACGAGATCAAGAAGGCGGTCGCGGAAGCGGAGCGCTATGCGGCGGAGGATAAGCAGCGCAAGGAAGCGGCGGAGAACCGCAACCATGCGGACCAGCTCGTCTACACGACGGAAAAGACCCTGCGTGAGCTCGGCGATAAGATCGACGCGGGCGACAAGGCAAAGGTCGAAGCGGCAGTCGCGGACCTCAAGAAAGCACTCGAAGGCACCGACGATGCAAAGATCAAGGCGGAAACCGAGAAGTGCACGAACGTGAGCTACGAGGTCTTCGGCAAGATCTATCAGCAGCAGGCACAGCAACAACCGGGCGCAGAGCCGAATCCGAACGCCGGTCAGCAGCCGCCGAAGGATGACGTGGTCGATGCGGATTACACGGTCGTCGACTAAGAAAGACACTTGTTATAGGGAACGGATCGGGCAGACGTGCGTCTGCCCGATCGTGAGGTACTGAATGGAGAGTAAGAGAGATTATTACGAGGTGCTCGGGGTAGAGAAGAACGCCTCGGATGCGGACATCAAAAGTGCGTTCCGCAAAAAAGCAAAGACCTGTCATCCGGACCTGCACCCGGGCGACGCCGCAAAGGAGGCGGAGTTCAAAGAACTGAACGAAGCCTACGAAGTGCTTTCCGATCCCGAAAAACGGTCGAAGTACGACCAGTTCGGGCATGCGGCGTTCGATCCGACGATGGGCGGCGGCAATCCGTTCACCGGCGCGACGGGCTTCGACGGGTTCGGCGACATTTTCAGCACGATCTTCGGCGGCTTCGGTCAACAGACGCAGAGCCGCAACGCGCCGATGACCGGCGACGACATCCGCTACAACCTGACGTTGTCCTTTGAGGAGGCGGCGTTCGGCACGGAGAAGGAGATCGGCGTCACGCGCGAGGAGGTCTGCGACGTGTGCGGTGGCACCGGCGCAAAGCCCGGCACGCAGCCGCAGCGCTGTCAGACGTGCAAGGGAACGGGGCAGGTGCGCATGCAGCAGAACACGCTGTTCGGCGCAACGACGATCACGCGTCCGTGTTCCGCGTGCCGCGGGACCGGCAAGATCATCTCCGAGCCGTGCGCAGAATGCCGCGGCAAGGGACGTGTCCGGAAGCTCAAACGGCTTTCGCTGAAGATCCCGGCGGGCATCGACGACGGACAGACGATCAATATGCGCAACGAAGGCGACGCCGGCTACAAGGGCGGTCCGCGCGGGAACCTGTATGTCACGATCTCCGTGCGCTCGCACTCCCAGTTTACACGCCGCGGCAGCGATCTGCTGCTCAGTATGAGCATTCCGTACACGACGGCGGTGCTCGGCGGCGAGATCACGGTGCCGACGCTGACGGGACAGATCAAGTACAACATTCCGGCGGGCACGCAGATCGGTACCACGTTCCGGCTCCGCGAGCAGGGCATTCAGCGGCTGCAGCAGCAGGGCAAGGGCGACCTGTTTGTGACGGTCAACGTCGAGGTGCCGCGAAAGGTATCGACGCAGGCGCGCGAGCTTTTGGAACAGCTTGCCGCGCTCGAGGGTCAGCCGGTCATACAGAAAAACAAAAAACGTCCGCTGAAGGACATCTTCAAGTAAGTAAAAGCAGGAGGTTTTCGCCTCCTGCTTTTTTGATGCTTTCGATTATTCCAACGTAAAGAACGCCTGTTCGCCGTGCACGCCGACGACGTGCAGCACGGGCGTGTGCTCCTTGGGCAGCGGCAGCTGGATCGGCAGCTTGGGCGCGCAGTTGGTGTGCAGCGCGTGGAAGCAGGCGCCGTCCACATAGCCGGTCGCGGCGTACATCGGTGCAGACTCCTTTCCGGAGAAGGCGGTTTTTTTGAGCACGACGATCCGCCGGTCGCCCTTTGCGGAAAGCTCCGCGCCGATGCGGCAGGGCGTCTGGTCGACGGGATAGCGGATCGAGAGCGCGTGCGTCGCATCCTCGGTCAGCGTCGGTTCACTGGTGATGCCGAGCTGCCGACGGCGCAGAAGCGCGCAGGCGACGGGGCTTTGATCGACCGCAAGGAACCTGCGTCCGAGCTTCGTTGCGGCGGCTGCGGTCGTGCCGCTGCCGGAGAACAGGTCGAGCACCAGATCGCCGGGCTCGGTGGACGCAGCAATGATGCGCTTCAGAAGCGCTTCGGGCTTCTGCGTCAGAAAACCGGTCCGTTCGCGGTCCTTCTGCTGCAGATGTTCGATGTCCGACCAGACGTCGCTGGGGTAGATCAGGGAATCCTCGTAATAGGTATAGGTCTTGCCGTTCGAGCGGATCGAGAAGCCGATGCGTCCGTCCTCGTCAATGAAGCGCTTCATGTGGTTGCGGCGCTCCGGGCCGCGTGGGGTTCCCACTGCCTTGATGTTGAACAGCACCTTTTTGCTCTTGCGGTAAAAAAGAATCGTGTCGTGCTTTCTCGGATAACAGCGCGTGGCGCGGCCGCCGGAGCGGTACGCCCAGATGATCTCGTTCATGAAGTTCGCTTCGCCGAAGATCTCGTCAAGCAGCATCCGCCCCTTGTGCGACATGCGGTAGTCGAGATGCAGATAGATCGACCCGCGCGCGTCGAGCAGCTTGTGACAGCCCTCGAGGATCCGGCGGAGCCATTCGATATAGTCTGCTTCGTCGAGCTTGTCCTCGTAAAGAACGACGGTCTGCGCCTGCTTGCCCTTGCCGATCTTCATCTTGAACGATTCACCCGTGCGGAACGGCGGATCGAGATAGATCAGCCGAACGCTGCCTTCATAGCGCTCGATCAGCGATCCGAGCGCGTCCTCCGCCTTTGCCAACCGAAACGTTCCGTCGCCGCCCGCCGCATGCAGCTCCTCCGTACAATAAACGCGCATACAAGTCTCCCCCAAACGCCGTAATAGTCCATTCACATTATACAATATGTTGTATGAAAATACAAGATAAAAAGCTACATCTTGTGAAAAGATTTCTGCGCGGAATCCGCTTGCGGCAGCGTCCTGCGTGTGGTACAATACGAAAAACGGAGGAGCGGCTATGGCGAAGGTGGATCCGATTGAGCGACAGATCTATATGTGCATCGCAAAGAGCGAGGAAGGCGTGAAGGCGCGGGACATTGCGCACGCCGTCCGTGCGGACGCAAGCACCGTCAACCACTTCCTGTATGCGTCGCCGTTTATGAAAGAACTCTGCTGGCAGGACGACGAGTATTGCTGGCATGCGCAGATCCCGCAGACGCGCCCGCACTACGGGCTTGCGGAGTTTGCGGGCTTCTATTCCTCGGTCAAAGAATTCCTTGAAATGGACGAGCAGCGTTTCCTTGCGCTGCTGAAGCTCGGCTGCGAAAACGTCGGACGGAACCTGAACGACACGCGCGGTTTATTCCATTCGTTTGCGGACGCGCGGAAGACGATGCGGAATCTGTTTCGCGATCTTAAAGAATTCGGCTATCCCGAAAAGCTTTCGAGCGACTGGGAGATCGTCTTTGAGCTGCGCATCAAAAAATCAAAGCATATCCGCATCTACGCGGACGTGCTGCTGGTCACGCGGCGGCACGCGTTCTCGCTCGAGTTCAAGATGAAGGATAAAATCGAGCAGGAGGAGGTCGACCAGTGCGCAAAGTACTGCGAATACCTCGACGTGATCTTCGGCGACGATTACGAGATCGTCCCGGTGCTGGTGCTGACGAAGGCGTGCGATCTTTTCACCGACGCCACGGTTTCCGGCACCGACGCTTCGGTCCAGGTCTGCTCCGGCGACATGCTCTATAACGCGCTGGACTTCTGGCTCGGGTTTATCCGGTAAAAAAGATTGTAGCATTTTTGCGTTTCGGATTGTCCTTATAACAGAAACCGAAGAGGGAGAGACAAACAATGAAACGAAAGATCTTATCATGGATGATCCTGATTGCAATGATCGCAGCGCTGTCGGCATGCAAAGCGCAGAGCTTCACGCAACCGTGACGCTGACGGAACAATGGTGGAGCGGATGGACGAAAGAACAGCCGGATCCGACTGTCAAAATGTTTGCGGACGTTGCGGAAGGAACCGTACTTTATGACAGTGCGTTTGACGGAACGATCACGGTAAGCGGCGTGACGGAGGAGGCGATCGTTCTGCAGATCGAGCATTCCTGTTTTACGGAACCGAATGAAAACGTAAACATCAACTTGGGGGCAGAGCCGGTCAAAACGGTCACGGTGAAGCGCGGGGAAAAAAGGAGCTTGTGACGCAAACGCTGGACGCGAGCGTCACCCTTCGGATCGCGTATGCCGTCGGGGAATAGGCTCGCAGGATAATAGGACAAAGATACATCGTAAGATGCCGCCTTTCTTGCCCCCCCTGTGTAAAGGAGGGTGGCGAGGAACGAGCCGGGAGGGTTGTTTCCAAATCGGATTCGTTATGAATGGTCTTTTAGACATGAATAGGGGCAAAGCCGCATAAAAACCTCGAAAAAATCTGCAAAAAAGGGTTGACAAAGGGGCGGGGAACGTGTATTATATCCAAGGTTA
>JAZNHI010000082.1:0-3624 GCA_045576895.1 Clostridia bacterium
GCACTGTATACCACGAAGGGCGTCGGCAACGCGCTTGTCTGCTCCGCCTGCGGCGGGGAACACCGGCTGAACGAACGGTATCTGTTCGACGGCGAGCCCGGTTCGATCGGCGCGTATTATGCGAAGATCAAGGACCTCGAAAAAGCGGAGCTCTCCGAACTGCGCCTTGAAGCGGACGTCGATACCGTGATCTATCGCGATACGGGCAGGTACCGGACCAGGGAACGGGGACATTGCACGCTCACCGGCGAGGGCTTTTCCTACCGCTCGGACAGCGTAAGCTTCACGGTCGGTTTCGACGCGCTGCCTGCGCTGCCGTTCTCCGTCAACGCGGAGTTTGAAACGTACTACAACGGAGATCTTTACTACTTCTATCCGACCGAAAACCGTCGGCAGGTCGTGCGCTGGGCGCTGATCGTCGACCTCATCAAGGAGCTTCGCGATGAAGAAAACAGACAATAAAACGCTGATCAACCTTTCGACCAAGACGTTCATCCAGGTGGTTGTGCTGCTGTTCGTGCTGATGCTCGCGGCGATCGTGCTGACGTACGTGATCCCGAAGGGCGAGTTCGGCGTGAATGCGGACGGCACGACGAATTATCTGGATTACAAGCCCGTCGAAGGCGCAAAGGGCATTCCGATCTGGAAGGGACTGCTGGCGCCGATCCTTGTGTTCGCCTCGCCGAACGGACTGACGCTGATCATGCTGTCGCTGTTCCTCGTCACGGTGTTCGCCGCGTTCCAGGTCATGAACGACGTCGGCGGCATCCGCGCGCTGGTCGGCGCCGTTGCGGAACGGTTCCGGAAGCGCCGCGCGCTGCTTTTATGCATGATCGCGCTGGCGTTCATGGCGTTCGGCGCGTTCCTCGGCCTGTTCGAGGAGATGCTTTCCATGCTGCCGATCGTGACCGCGCTGTGCGTTCTGATCGGCTACGACTCGTTCACCGGCTTTCTCGTGTGCATCATCGCCTGCGGCTTCGGCTTCGCAAGCGCGATCACGAACCCGTTCACGGTGCTTCTGGCAAGCGAGATCATCGGCGCAAACCCGATGGAAAGCATCTGGTACCGCATCGTCATCTTTGCTGTGATGTATCTGCTGCTGCTCGGCTTTGTGTTCCTCTACGTGAAACGGCTCAGAAAGGACCCGGCGTCGAGCCTGACGCTTGCGCACGACGAGGGGCTTCGCGCCGCCGGCAGGGAGGACGAGACGAATCCGATCGCGCCGCAGGACGAAAAGCGCATCCGCCTGACCTACATCGTGTTCCTGCTCGTCTGTCTCGGGCTGATCATCCTGTGCTCCACACTGCCTGCCCTGCGCGACTACACCGTCGTTGTGCTGATCGCGTATTTCCTGATCTTCGGGCTGCTCGCGGGCTTCCTTTCCGCAAAGGCGGCAAAGCCGGTGCTGAAGAGCTTCCTGAACGGCGTCGTCGGCGCACTGCCCACGATCGTGTTCATTGCGCTGGCGTCCTCGATCAAGTACATCTTTGACGAAGGCGCGATCATGCCGACGATCGTGCATTCGATCAACACGGTCGTTTCCGGGCACAGCCCGTTTGTCGTGGCGCTCGTGCTGTACGCGATCATCCTTGTGCTTGAATTCTTCATCTCGTCCTCGACGGCGAAGGCGATCCTCGTCATGGGGATGCTGGCGGTCGTTTCCGTGCCGCTTTCGAAGCAGATGCTTGTGCTGATCTACACGTTTGCCGACGGCTACACGAACGTGCTGTTTCCGACCTCGCCGGTGCTTCTGATCTCGCTGTCGATGATCGGCGTCGACTACTTCAAATGGGTCAAAAAGAGCGTGCCGCTGTTCCTGCTGAACCTTGCATTGGTCATCGGATTCCTTGCGCTCGGCATCGTGCTCGGATATTAAGACGGAAAGCCCGTCCGTGCTTGACACGGCGCGGGCTTTTCCTGTATCATAAAGAAAAGGTTCATAAGAGGGGTATATATGCTGTCATTTCAGAATCAGTCCGGCGGTCGCACGCTCGTTTTCGGCGACCGGCAAGTCCTGTCCCATTCTTCCGGGCATCCCTTCGCAACGGCGATCAAGCGCGAAAAAACCTACGAAGCAAACCGCGGCACGGTCAAGGAGACTGTGACGGAGGTCGAGCGCGTTCCGCTCGTCGATCTTGCCGAAACAGACGGCGCGTTTACCCTGTCCACAAAGGGGCACAGTCTTTCGGTCGCGATGACCGAACAGCCCGACAGCGTGCAGCTTGCGTTTGCCGGCGAGGACGGCTGGGCGTATGAGTTCACGCTCCCCGCGCTCGAGGGCGAAGCGGTGTTCGGCGGCGGCGAGCAGTACCGCAAGACGAATCTGCGCGGCGAAACCGTCGTCAATTTTGTCTCCGAGCACATCAAGGCAAAGACTGTGATCGAAAAGGCGATCCTGCCGCGGTTCCTGTACCGCGAAAAGCCGCATGCCGCGATCGGCAGCTATGCGCCGATGCCGGTCTTTGTGACCGACCGCGGACGGATGATCCGGTTCGATACCGCGTCCGACGGCAAATCGACGTTCGGGACCGACGCATATACGTTCGGATTCGATGCGTGCCCGAAGTCGCTGACCGTGACGTTCGGCAGCAGCTTCGATGCGCTGCTCGGCTCGCTTGCGGCATGTGTGCCGAACCGCCAGTACATTCCGGACTGGTGCCACGACGGCATGATCCTCGGCGTGCAGGGCGGCACGCAGACGATCCTTGAGAAGGCGTTTGCCATGCTCGACGCGGGCGCAAAGATTTCGGGCGTGTGGAGTCAGGACTGGTCCGGCGAAAACCGCACGGTCATGGGAAAGCAGGTCTGGTGGAACTGGGAGGTCGACGATAAGCTTTATCCCGATCTGAAGGGTGCGATCGAAACGCTCAACGCCCGCGGCGTGCGCTTTCTTGCGTACATCAATCCGTATCTCGTCAAGGACGGGCGGCTCTATACTGAATGCAAAGAGAAGGGATATCTCATCACGCATGCGGACGGCAGCGTCTATCACATCAAGTCGACCACGTTCGACGCGGGCATGCTCGATCTTACGAACCCCGAAGCGGTGCGCTTTACGAAGGACGTCCTGATCAAGCGAAACATGCTCGACCTCGGCGTGTCCGGCTGGATGGCGGACTTCGGCGAATACCTGCCGACCGACTGCGTTCTCTTTGACGGCGATCCCAAAAAGCTTCATAACCTCTGGCCGGTTCTGTGGGCAAAGCTCAACCGCGAGGCGGTGGAGGAGTACGGCGCAAAGGATATTCTGTTCTTCATGCGTTCGGGGTACGTCGGCGTGCAGACCTATGCGCCGATCCTTTGGAACGGCGATCAGCATACCGACGTCACGAAGGACTACGGCATGCCGTGCGTGATGCCCGCAAGCTTTTCGCTCGGGTTCTCGGGCGTGCCGATGATCCATTGCGATATCGGCGGGTTCTTCTCGTTCGGCAAGATGAAGCGCAAACCGGAGCTGTTCACCCGCTGGATGGAGATGTGCGCGTTCTCGCTGCTGATGCGCAGCCACGAGTCGATCCGTCCGTGGGCGAACGCACAGTTTGACGCAGAGGGGGTTACGCCGCATACCGTGCGGCTTACGAACATCCACGCCGCGCTGAAGCCGTATATCAGACACTGCGAGGA
>JAZNHI010000083.1:0-2575 GCA_045576895.1 Clostridia bacterium
ATCGCTTCTGGCGCGTGCTTGCCGCCGTTTTTGAGGATGCCGTTCCTTCATCCATCCCCGAGAAACGGATTTTTCTGGCAAGAAACCATGTTGCGCTTTTGGACAGCATTGGTCGCTGTACCATTGAGGGCAGTTCCGACAGTTCCATCCGGGATGTTGTTCCGAACGATCTGTCCGTCATCCTCGACGCCGCACCGATCGCCGCGATCTTCTGCAACGGTAAGCAGTCCTTCGACTGCTACAACCGATATATCCTTCCATCTCTTTGCCGCGATGCGATTCTGCTCCCCTCCACCAGTCCTGCAAATGCCGCTTGGAGCGTCGATCGGCTTATTTCGGCATGGCAGCAGATCCGCAATGCTTGATCCATTTTCTATATCATACGATATATTTCCGTCGATGCGCCGAACAAAGTTTAAATCAGTCTTGAATTTTTCATGTTGCATGCTATAATGTTTGCATTGTCTGGATTTATGAAGGGGTATCTTGTATGAACATTACCGTTGTGTGCGACGTGCTTGGAGAAGCAAATAACGGCACGACGATTGCAGCGCTCAATTTGATTCGCGCGATGAAAGAACGCGGTCACAATGTACGCGTTGTCTGCTCCGATCAAAACCGAAAGGAGCTGGACGGCTTTTATATTGTACCGACGCTCAACCTCGGTCCTTTGAACGGTTATCTCAAAAAGAACGGTGTTTCGATTGCCCGCCCGGATAAGAAGGTTATCAGCGAGGCGATCGAAGGCGCGGACGTCGTGCACTTTATGACGCCGTTTTCCCTGTCACGTAAGGCGATCAAGCTTGCAAAGCAGAAGAATATCCCGCTGACTGCGGGGTTTCACTGTCAGGCGGAGAACTTCACTTCGCATCTGTTTATGAAGGACTCGAAGATCGTCAACCGCCTGTTCTATCATACGATCTGGGGTATCGCATATCACAACTGCACGCGCATCCACTACCCGACCCAGTTCATCCGCGATACCTTTGAGCATACCATTCGCAGGGAAACACAGGGCTGCGTGATCTCCAACGGAGTCAACAGAGCTTTTCATCCGATCGAAATCGAAAAGGATCCGAAGTATGACGGAAAGATCCTGATCCAGTTCACCGGTCGTCTCAGCAAGGAGAAAACGCATAAGGTCCTGATCGATGCGGTTTATCTGTCGAAGTACCGCGACCGGATCCAGCTTGTGTTCGCCGGCATCGGTCCGCTGCACGACAAGCTCGAAAAGCGCGGCAGCAAGCTTCCGAACCCGCCGGAGTTCCGATTCTTCTCACGCGAAGATCTCGTAAAGCAGCTCAACATGGTCGATCTGTACGTGCATCCCGCCGAGATCGAAATCGAAGCGATTGCCTGTCTGGAAGCGATTGCCTGCGGGCTTGTGCCTGTCATTGCAAATTCGCCGCGCAGCGCGACACGTTACTTTGCGCTTGACGAACGCAATCTGTTCCATAACAAGGATTCGAAAGATCTTGCAAAGCGCATCGATTACTGGATCGAGCATCCGGAAGAAAAGAAAGCGCTTGCCGAACGATACAAGGGATTTGTGGAACAGCACGAGTACGAACACTGCATGGACCGCATGGAACAGATGCTGTCCGAAGCTGTAAAGGAGCATCAGCATGGCTAAGATTCATGAACCGAAACGCATCATTTATTACCGAGACGCCGAAAACGAAGATTATGCAGGAACGAACATCAACACCAAAGCTGTCGGTGCGGATTTTCCGTTTGCACCGATCGGTTTGATCTGGAAATTTCTTGCGTTTATTGCGTACAACGTGATCGCGATCCCGCTCGTCTTCTTCTACTGCTATGTTATTTGCGGCTTCCGTGTGAAAAACCGCAAGGCAATTCGGAATATCCGCAAGGGCGGCTTCTTCCTCTATGCGAATCATTCTCACTTCACCGACGCGTTCCTTGCCCCGATCGTGGCGTTCCCGAAACGTGCATACGTCATCGTCGGACCCGATACGGTCTCTATCAAGGGGCTTCGCAACTTTGTACAGATGGTCGGCGCGATCCCGATTCCGCAGGGGCTTCGCGGGATGGCGTCGTTCCTCGATGCGATTCGTCTTCGTACGGAGGAGAAATGCTGCATCAGCGTATTCCCCGAGGCGCATATCTGGAACTATTGCACGTTCCTCCGTCCGATGAGAAGCGGTTCGTTTCGCTACCCCATCCACCTCGGCGTACCGAGCGTTGCGGTTGCAGTCACGTATCAGCAGCGTAAGCTGCCGTTCCTGAAACAGCCGAGACGTACGGTATATATCTCCGATCCGTTCTATCCGGACGAAACGCTGTCACCGAAGGAAGCGCAGCATATGCTGCAGAATGAAGTTGAGACGTTCCTGAAAGAGAAGCTTGAGACCTATTCCGTTTACAAATACTTCGACTACCGCAAGGTGGACGAAACCGAGAACGCCTGAGCGCGCAATGTCATTAAGTTAAGGAACAAGAACGAGCAGGCGAGAGGAAAAACTCGCCTGCTCATTTCATGTAAAAGAAAAAGGAGCATGCCGAAACAGAGCAGCGAAAGGCTGTTCAAAGGGATGTACAAAGGGAGAGAGTT
>JAZNHI010000084.1:0-10248 GCA_045576895.1 Clostridia bacterium
GGGAAGATTTTTCTTCCCTTTTTCCGATCGCTTTGTTATAATATAAGGGTTAAGGAGAGTGTGCTTATGGATTCTGTAAAAACAATCGCTGCGGCGCTCGCGCCGCTTTGCGGGACCGACGAGGCGACGCTTGTCGATTGGATCGAGGTCCCGAAGAACACGGAAATGGGCGATTACGCGTTCCCGTGCTTCCGCCTGTCCAAAACGCTGCGCAAGGCGCCGAACGCGATCGCGGCGGAGCTACAGGCTTCTCTGACGCTGCCTGCGGGCTTTACAAAGTGCGAGGCGGTCGGTCCGTACCTGAATTTCTTCACCGACAAGGGCGCGGTCGCGGGCACGGTGCTTTCCCGCGTTCTCTCCGAGGGCGACGCCTACGGGCATTCGACCGAGGGGAACGGCAAAACGGTCTGCGTCGAGTACAGCTCGATCAACATCGCAAAGCCGTTCGGCTTCCACCATCTGCCTTCCACCGCGATCGGCAACGCGCTGTACCGCATCTATAAGGCGCTCGGCTACCACACGGTCGGCATCAACCACCTCGGCGACTGGGGTACGCAGTTCGGCAAGATGATCACGGCGTACAAGCTGTGGGGGGATAAGCCTGTCGACGATTACTCGATCCGCGAGCTCGTCGCGCTGTACGTGCGCTTCCACGAGGAGGCGGAGCTGGATCCGTCCCTGAACGACACCGCCCGCGCGTGGTTCCGAAAGATCGAACAAGGCGATCCCGAGGCGCATATGCTCTGGGAAAAGATGAAGGACGCGACGATCCGTGAGGTGAAGATCACTTACAAGCGCATGGGCGTCGATTTCGACAGCTGGAACGGCGAAGCGTTCTACGAGGACAAGATGCAGCCGATCATCGACGAGCTTCGTGAAAAGGGCATCAGTAAGGTCGATCAGGGCGCGCAGATCGTGGACCTTTCCGAGTGGAACATGCCGCCGTGCATCATCGTGAAGTCCGACGGCAGCACGATCTACGCCACGCGCGATCTCGCCGCCGCCTGCTACAGAAAGGCGACCTACGACTTTACAAAGCTTCTGTACGTCGTGGCGTATCAGCAGGATCTGCACTTCAAGCAGTTCTTCAAGGTGCTGGAGCTGATGGGGCGCGACTGGGTCAAGGACTGCGTGCACGTGAACTTCGGCATGGTTTCGATGGAGGGCGGATCGTTCTCCACGCGCGGCGGCAAGGTGCTGTACCTCGACGACGTTCTGGACGCGGCGGTCGAAAAGACCTACGACATCATCTGCGAAAAGAGCCCGGACCTTGCGGACAAGAGGAGTGCGGCGGAGGCGGTCGGCGTCGGCGCGATCCTGTGGTCGGTGCTGTATAACTCCCGCATCAAGGACGTGACGTTCAGCTGGGACAAGGTGCTGAACTTTGACGGCGAGACTGCGCCGTACGTGCAGTACACCCACGCAAGAAGCTGCTCAGTGCTCAGGAAGGCGGGCGAACGGCCGCAGGAATACGACGCGTCGCTGCTTTCCGATCCCGAAAGCACGGCGCTTCTCAAGGCGATCGCGGCGTTCCCGGAGGCGGTGCGTTCTGCCGCCGAAAAGTACGAGCCGTACGTGGTCGCGCGTGCGGTCATGCAAATTGCGAACGCGTTCAACCGGTTCTATTACGAACAGCGGATCATGGCGGACGATCCCGCGATCCGCGCCGCGAGGCTTGCGCTGTGTGACGCCGCGCGTCAGACCCTCAAAAACGGATTGAATCTACTGGGGCTTGCTGCTCCCGAAAGGATGTAATATGCTGGATATCAAGTTCGTCCGGGCAAATCCGGACCTCGTAAAGGAGAACATCAAAAAGAAGTTTTAGGATGACAAGCTCGTCCTCGTCGACGAAGTGCTTGCGCTCGACAAGGAATACCGCGAGGCGCACGTCCGCTGCGACTGGCTCAGAAACCAGCGCAACGTGATCTCTAAATCCATCGGCATGATGATGGCGCACGGAGAGCGCGACAAGGCGGAGGAAGCCAAGGCGCAGGTCGGCGCGATGGCAAAGGAGATGGCGGAGCTTGAGGTCCGCGAGACCGAGCTCGAAGGCGAGATCCGCAAAAGGATGCTCGTGATCCCGAACATCATCGACCCGACGGTCCCGATCGGCAAGGACGATTCCGAAAACGTCGAGATCGAGCGCTTCGGCGAGCCCAGAGTGCCAGACTTTGAGATTCCGTACCACGTGGACATCATGGAACGGCTAAGCGGCATCGACCTCGATTCCGCGCGCAAGACGAGCGGCAACGGGTTCTACTATCTCATGGGCGACATCGCACGCTTGCACAGCGCGGTGCTTTCCTATGCGCGCGACTTCATGATCGACCGCGGCTATACCTACGTCGTGCCGCCGTTCATGATCCGTTCGGCGGTCGTCGACGGCGTGATGAGCTTTGCCGAGATGGAAAACATGATGTACAAGATCGAGGGCGAGGACCTCTATCTCATCGGCACCTCCGAGCACAGCATGATCGGGCGGTTCATGAACACGTTCCATGACGAAAGCACGCTGCCGCTGAAGCTCACGAGCTATTCGCCCTGCTTCCGCAAGGAGGTCGGCGCACATGGCATCGAGGAGCGCGGCGTGTACCGCATCCACCAGTTCGAAAAGCAGGAGATGATCATCGTCTGCAAGCCCGAGGAGAGCAAGGCGCTCTATAACGAGCTGTGGAGTAACACGGTCGACTTCTTCCGCTCGCTCGACATCCCGGTGCGCACGCTCGAATGCTGCTCCGGCGATCTTGCGGATCTGAAGGTCAAGAGCTGCGACGTCGAGGCATGGTCCCCGCGGCAGCAGAAATACTTCGAGGTCGGCAGCTGCTCGAACCTCGGCGACGCGCAGGCAAGACGCCTCGGCATCCGCATCAAGAACAAGGAGAAGGGCAACTACTTTGCGCACACGCTGAACAACACGGTCGTTGCGCCGCCGCGCATGCTGATCGCATTCCTGGAAAACAACCTGCAGGCGGACGGCACGGTCCGCATTCCGGAAGCGCTGCGTCCCTACATGGGCTTCAAGGATCACATCGGATAATCGTCACTGCTTCACCGGCAGAACCCTCTGCCGGTTTTTTCATGCCGGAAGCTTTTCACAACGCAAAAAAGGGACCGAAGAGGGATTCTCTAAAGGGTGGTTTTCAATCTGTGCGGGCATAACCCCGCATATCGTGTTTGCGAAGGCAAACATATCGTGCTTGCGTAAGCAAGCATATCGTTCTGCGTCAGCAGAATATCGTTTTTGTTGCGCTTCGCGCAAGCGATATGCCTGACGGCACGATATGTCCTTGCGAACACGATATTCCTGACGGAACGATATTCGGCTTCGCCGAGCGATCCCCCTCATCACCGCTTCGCGGAGCTTTCCCACCCAAGGGGGAAGCCTCTTTTCCGGAAGAGCGCACTTACTCACCGCTATACAGCGGTGGGACGTGCGTTTACAAACAAAAAACCTCCCGAAAAGAAATTGTTTCCCGGAAGGTTTCAAATCTGTTTCATTCCGATAAACCGGAATTTATCGACAGCCTAAGGGAAGATACTTCCGTTTCCAATGAGCACTCTGATAATTCCAATTGCAAACAGATGCGCCGGATAATAGAGATAGAAAAACCATTTCATGCCTTTCCATTTTCCCCTCTCACCGTTATACTGCTTCAAAATCGGTAATGATAACAGCGTACACATCTGAAGGATTCCATACGCTTTGTCCATAAAGATAAAATATACGACTGCATAAATTGTTGTCCATATGAGCATAGTAAGCGATTGTTTCTTGAAATCGCCGCGATTCATGTATAAGTATACCGGACACATAGCCGCCACAGTTGACCAATCCGATGGGAAGGTAATAAAGCAGATAATCAGGATCAAAACAATTTTACCCCACTGCGGCAACTGATCCGTTGTAAATATGACCATCAAAACTACCGACCAGGCAAGCGACCACATCACACTGGTCATATTGAAAAACCCGTTGGGAATAAATGGTATTCCTCCTGCAAAGTTATAGGCAAAATGCGATATTACAGCGAAAACGAACAGTCGGGCAATATACTTTTTTACGTTTCGAGTGTAATGAAATCCCTCAGCAATAAAGAACCACATAATAGGTGCTGTCAATCTTCCTATCGCGTGAAGAAGCATGACCCACCATATCTTTTGGCATCCAGGAAACAATAACCATGTTACATGGTCGATTGTCATCGCAATAATAGCAATCAGTTTTACTTCATTGGAGTTTAGTCCTATTTTCTTAATTGTATCCATTCCGGTTTTCCTACAAATCCCGATTTATCGGAGCTATTCTAACACATATTTCAACATTACGCAATGAAAAAGCACAGCCGACCGAAACCGACTGTGCTGTTGAAAATCCCCCTTGACAAATCTCCTCTGAAAGGTCCCTTTTTTGGTGTTGAAACCGTTATACGTTGTCGTTCGGCGTGCCGCAGCGGAGGCAGAACTTTGCGCCTGCGTCGTTCTTCATGCCGCACTTCTTGCAGTACCAGCCGCCGGAGGGTGCTGCGGGACGAACCGGCGGAACCGGTGCGGTCGGCGGGACGGTACGCGTGAACGCGGGCTTTGCTTCGAAGCGATAGCCGTCCGGATTCGCGGCGGACGCGCTGCCGCCATCCAGCTTCTGCAGGATCATCTGATTCGTCTGACGGTTGATCTCCGTGTCGTCGATCAGCTGACCGAAGCCGTACATGAAGAACGAACCGATCCACGAAACCAGGAACGAAAACGCTGCGCCGAAGATGATGATGCCGATCCCGGCAAAGATCATTGCAACCCCGCCGTCGATGAAGCAGACGATGCCGCCGATCAGAGAGGCGATCACACCGGAAGCCAGCGAGATCCAGAAGAGAACAAGCGCTAAGGTTTTGATCTTACGTCCGATGTTTCTGAACATTTTTTACATTTCCCCCTTGATTTTTTATGAAATATATTATACGCCGCAGCCGCTGCGCTGTCAATCGGAACGCACGAAAAAAGACCGCGTTCTGCGGTCTTTGAAAGCATGCGGTATTTACCGAACGACCTTGGTGCCGCTCTCGCCGCGCAGTGCCGCCGCCGCGTTTTCGAGCGACGCGATGATGGCCTCGCCGCCCGTCCTTGCAAAGCTCATCGCCGCCTGTACCTTCGGCAGCATGGAGCCGGGCGCGAAGTGTCCCTCTTTGCAGTACCGCTCGGCTTCGGCGCAGGTCATGCGCTCGAGCGATTCCTGGTTCGGCTTGCCCCAGTTGATCGCAACGCGGTCGACCGCGGTCAGGATGACGAGCGCATCCGCCTTGACGAGCTCGGCAAGCTTTGCGGACGCGAAGTCCTTGTCGATGACGGCGGGAACGCCCAGAAGCTTTCCGTCCTTTTCGATGACCGGAATGCCGCCGCCGCCCACGGTGATGACCACGTGACCCGCGTCGATCAGCGTGTTGACCATGTCCTTTTCGACGACGTCGACGGGCTTCGGGCTCGGCACGACCTGACGGTAGCCGCGGCCTGCGTCCTCGATCATCGTATAGCCCTTCTCCGCAGCGATTTTATCCGCTTCCTCCTTGGAATAGAACGCGCCGATCGGCTTGGTCGGGTGCTGAAACGCCGGGTCGTTTTCGTCGACGAGCACCTGCGTAACGACGGTCGCGACGGACTTTTTGATGCCGCGTGCCGAAAGCTCGTTCTGAATGCTGTTCTGCAGATGGTAGCCGATATAGCCCTGGCTCATCGCGCCGCACTCCGGGAACGGCATATCCGACTTGATCGCCTTTGCCGCCGCTGCGGTGGACATGGCGAGGTTGATCATGCCGACCTGCGGACCGTTGCCGTGCGCGATAACGACCTGATTGCCCGCCTCGATGAGGTCGACGATGGGCTTTGCGGTCTCGGTGACAAGACGGAGCTGTTCATAGGGCGTGTTGCCCAGCGCGTTGCCGCCGAGCGCGATAACGAGTTTCTTCATAATTCTATCCTCCTGACGTGCGCTGCACGTAATGTACCGCATTCATTATAGAATCCCGCCCGCGCCTTGTCAACCGAGCGCAAGGAATATATCGTTCCCCACGCGGCGAAGACGCAATTCACGCAGCGCAGCAGCAATTCTTTGATCCGCGAAAAGCTGGCGCTTTTTCGCGTGTACCCCTCATCCGGCGCCTATGGCGCAGTGATATGTTCCGCAGGTGCGGAACGTGATATATCCCTTCGGGATGTGATATACGCCTGCGGCGTGCGATATGTTCCCTGCGGGAACGTTAGCGAAACGGGAAGATACGATCTTCCCCTACGGGTTGTACGTTGTGTAGGGGAAGATGGTACGCGCGTACCATCCACAGGGAGGGCAAGAATCGCTCCAACGGACCGTAGGGGCGGATATCATCCGCCCGCCGCAACAGCGAAGCGGGAAGATACGATCTTCCCCTACGGGTATGCGATATCAATCCCTGCGGGATTCACGATATGCCTTGCGGCACGATTGCGTCACGGGTGGTTGCAAAATGTGCGCAGATACGGTACAATAACGGATATGGAACAGTTTTGGACATCATTCAATATCGTCATGCCGCTGGTGCTTCTGATGGCAACCGGCATGCTCATCCGCAGGGTCGGGCTCGTCTCCGAGGACGCGTTCCGCGTCATCAACCGCATCGTGTTCTACATCGGCATTCCGACGCTCGTGTTTCACGCCGTCGTCACCGACACAACAACCGCACGGTGGCAGTACGCGCTTTGGGTCGCGGGAAGCGTGCTTGCCGCATTTGTGCTCTCCCTGCTGCTTGCCCGCGTGCTGACAAAGGATCCCGCAAAACGCGGCACGCTCGCGCAGGCGGCGTACCGCAGTAACGACGGCATCTTCGGACTTGCGGTCGCGACGGCGCTTCTGGGCGAAGGCAACACCGGCACGATGGCGTTTACGCTCGTCATCTCGGCGACGCTGTTCGGCGTGACCGGCGTGCTCTGCTATGAGCTGAACCGCGGCGGCAGGGTCAAGCTCGGCAGAGTGCTGCTGAACACGATCAAAAACCCGGTCATCATCGGCGGCGTGCTGGCGCTGATCGTTCGGGTTTCCGGGCTGCAGCTTCCGCATGTCATTCTGAAGCCGATCGAGTATTTCAAGAGCATGTGTACGCCTTTGGGCTTCCTTGTGCTCGGCGGCTTGCTGTCGTTCAAGTCTCTGAAGGCGGACTGGAAGCTCGTCACCGTCGTCAGCGCAGTCAAGCTGATCGCGTTCCCCGTGGCGGCATGCTCGCTTGCGTACTTCGTCGGCGGCTTACGAGGCGCCGAGCTTGCCTCGATCTTCATCGTATTTTCCGCGCCGACCGCCATGTCCTGCCTGCCGATGGCTTCTGAGCTCGGCGGCGACGTGAAGCTTTCCGGCGAGCTCATCGCGGTCACGACCGTGCTTTCGCTTCTGACTGTATTTCTGTATCTCACATTCTTCGGAGGGATCCTTGCATGACCGAACGGCTTTATCTTCTTGACAGCATGATGTCCGCGTTCGACGCGGTGGTGACCGCCTGCGAACCCCATAAAGACGGATATCTCCTCGAGCTCGATCAAAGCGCGTTCTTCCCGAACAAGGGCGGACAGCCCTGCGACGTCGGCACGATCGGCGACGCGGTGATCTCGGACGTGAACGAACAGGGCGAACGGCTTTGGCACCTTGCGGACCGCGCGATCCAACCCGGCACGGCGGTGCATTGCGAGCTCGATTTTGCGCGCCGGTTCGACATCATGCAGCAGCACACCGGCGAGCATCTGCTCTCGTACTGCGCGTGGCATCTCTATGGCGCGCAGAACGTCGGCTTCCACTGCGCGTTGAGCTACGCGACGCTCGACCTCGATAAGCCGGTCAGCCACGAGGGGATCACGGAGATCGAGAACCTTGCAAACCGCCTCGCCGCCGAAAACGCCGCGGTGACGGCGAAGATCTATGCGACCGAGGAGGATCTCAAGGGCATTCCGCTCAGAAAGCATGCGGAGGGGCTTGAAGCGCCGATCCGCATCGTCACGATCGAGGGCAGCGACGCGTGCACCTGCTGCGCGCCGCACGTCCGCCGCACCGGCGAGATCGGACAGCTGAAGATCGTCGAGGCGATCCCCTATAAGGGCGGCATGCGCTGCACGTTCCTGTGCGGCATGCGCGCACTTTCCCACGCGCAGCGGATGCAGGACACGGTCACGTCGATCGCGCTCAGGTTCTCGACCGCGCGCGAGCAGGCGGAGGCGGCGGTGCAAAAGCAGGCGGAGGAGCTTTCCAATGCAAAGCGCGAGCTGCGGCAGGCATACGCCGCGCTGGACGAATACCTTGCAAGCGCGCTGAAAGCCGAGGCGGAGGACGTGAAGGGAACGAAGCTGATCGTCAGGATCCTGGACGGCGTCGACGCAAAGCGGCTCCGCAGCCTTGCGGGCGCAACGATGACGGACAAGGCGCTCTCCGTACTGTTCTCGGACACGGGCGAACGCGTGTCGTACCTGTTGGCCTCGAACGGGATCAAAACCGACATGGGGCTTCTGATCGCGGCGGTCAACACGGCGCTTTCCGGGAACGGCGGCGGACGCGGCACGCTTGCGCAGGGCAGTGCGAAAAAGCCGCAGGGGCTTTCGGAAACGGTCGAAGGGCTTCGGACCTACTTCAGAAACGTTCTGCTGCACGGCTGAACCGTGTTCACAGATTGGTCACATTATCCACGATCCTTTTCCACCTTATCCACCGAGTTATCCACAATTCCAGCGTTTACGGCGGTTTCCGGACCGCCATTTTTGTGGACAAGTGAAAAACGGGCACAAAAACAGCGGGGACGAATCCCCGCTGTCGTCGTATTGATTTACAGTCCGAGAAGCTGCTTTTTCTTCGCGTCGAATTCCTCCTGCGTAAGGATGCCCATATCAAGAAGCTCCTTGAACTTCTTCAGCTCGTCCGCGGCGGAAACGGCAGATGCGGGAGCGACAGGCGATGCGGGGATTGCAGGCGCGTTGTCGTCTATCTCGGTCAGATCGGACGAATTACATTTCGGGCAGCGCGTGAAATCCTTGACCTTTTCCATATTCCTTTCCGCGCGGTTAATAAACGCCTGCGTATCTACGCTGTTGCCGAAGAAGGCGTTGAACAAGCCGGATTTTGCGTTGCTTTCCGACAGCTTAATCCGCTGCTCGTTTTGATAAACGTCCACCCCGTTGTAGCAGAAAATATAGCCGCATACGTTGCAGCGCATACGATGCTCCTTTGTCACTTCGTCGACGATATCCTTGTGAAGCTCCAGATACTTGCGTTCGATGAAGTCGGCTGCCGCTTTTCCTTCTTCCTTGTCCGCATAGGTGTAGCATACCATGTGCGGCAGCGATTTACCGCTGACCCACAACTGGATCACACCGTTCCCTCTCTTTGAAGTCGGCTCGCCGCAATCGATCCTGATCACATCCGAAAACAGAATTTCCTTTTTGCCTCCCACAACGATCCGGTCATCCAGCAGCGTCCATTCCTTCATCATCGGGACCTTAAAAGTCTTTTTCACATTCGTCTCCCCTTTTGCCTGTTTTTGAATACGTCTATCGGTTAAATTATTATATGCCGGATTCGGTTGCGGTGCAAGCGTAAAGTGAAGTATGCGAAGCGGTCTCGTCCCGCAAAACACCGGAAAACAGCGAAGAAGAAACATGCTGCGCAGGATACTCTGACAGATCACGCAGCCGAAGCGGAACGAGCGCGTCAGCACGCACACGATCGACATGTTTTGCAGAATCCTCGGCTGCCGCGTCGAGGACGTGATGGAGTACGTGCAGGATTGATGAGAGCCTCCCTTTGCACAAGGAAGGCTTTTTGACCGACGTGAAGAACCGCCATGCGAGCCCTTTCGGTATTTCACACAGCGGTCCTTCACGGATTATGAGGTTGGGGCATTCCTGCAAGGAGACGGGGCTTCTCCCGGCAAGGGTATGAAATCGGGCGGACAGCCCGTTTTCTTTCAGATTCTTCGTCTGCGGCGCAAGATGACAGCCGCCCGTGCGGGTTTCAGCCCGCTTTCTTGCTCTGTTCTTCCATTAAGAGCTTATCGGCAACCAGCGCGATGAACTCCCCATTCGTCGGCTTGTCGTTCTTGCCGTAGATGCTGTAGCCAAAGAGGGCGTTCAGGTTTTGGATCTTGCGGCGCGTCCAGGCGACCTCGATCGAGTGGCGGATCGCGCGCTCCACCTTGCTTGCGGAGGTGTTGAACTTTTTCGCGATGCCCGGATAGAGCTCCTTGGTGATGCGGTTGA
>JAZNHI010000085.1:0-5760 GCA_045576895.1 Clostridia bacterium
CGGCTGTCGTTCTCGGGCGGCATCGACGCGTTCAATATCGCGGACCTGTTCAAAGCCGGTATCTGGCCGATCACGCTTGCCACGACGATCCTGAAGCCCGGCGGGTATCAGCGTTTGCAGCAGCTCGGCAAAATCGTCGACACGATCCCCTACGAGCCGTTCACGGGCGTCAGGGTCGGCGCCGTTGCGCTGCTCAGCCGTCAGGCGCGCGCGTCCGTGCGCAACACAAAACCCGTAAAGCCGCAGCTGGAACGCAAGCTCAAGGACAAGGTTCCGCTGTTCGACTGCTTCACCGCGCCCTGCACGCACGGCTGTCCGATTCATCAGGACATCCCGCAGTATATCGAGCTTGTCGGCAAGGGAGACTGTGACGGGGCTTTGAAGCTCATCGTCGAAAAGAATCCGCTGCCGTTCATCACCGGCACGATCTGCCCGCACCGCTGCGCGGACAAGTGCACGAGACACTTCTATGAGGAGTCGATCCGCATCCGCAGGGCAAAGCTGACCGCCGCGGAAAACGGACTTCCGGCACTTCTGAGAACCCTGAAACCCGCAGAGCCGAACGGTAAAAAGGTCGCCGTGATCGGCGGGGGTCCCGCGGGCATGGCGGCGGCGTTCTTCCTGGCGCGGCAGGGCGCGTCCGTCACGCTGTTTGAAAAGCGCGCAAAGCTCGGCGGCGTCGTGCGGTACGTGATCCCGGAATTCCGCATCGGTTCGGACGCGATCGACAATGACGAAACGATTCTTCGTGCAATGGGCGTCGAGATCCGCACGAATACCGAAGCGCCGAAGGCGGACGCGCTGTTTGCGGAGGGCTTTTCCGATATCGTCTATGCGGTCGGCGCGTGGGCGGAAGGGAAGATGAAGCTTGAAGCGGGCGAAGCGATGAACGTGATCCGCTTCCTGGAGGAAAGCAAGGCGGGCACGCTCGGCGAACTCGGCGAAAACGTGATCGTCATCGGCGGCGGCAACACCGCCATGGACGCGGCACGCGCCGCAAAGCGCGCAAAGGGCGTGAAAAACGTGCGGCTTGTCTACCGCCGCACGGCAAAGCAGATGCCCGCGGACGAGGAGGAGCTGGAGCTTGCAAAGGAGGACGGCGTGCGCTTCTGCGAGCTGCTTGCGCCGGTCGCGCTGAATAACGGCACGCTTCTCTGCAATGTGATGCGGCTCGGCGAGCCGGACGCATCCGGCAGACGCAGCCCGGTCGAAACCGGCGAACAGGTAAAGCTGCCCTGCGACACGCTGATCGCGGCGGTCGGTGAAAAGGTCGAGACCGCGATCTTCACGGAAAACGGCGTTGCGCTTGACACGCGCGGCAGGGTGCAGACCGACGAGAACCTGCGGACCTCCCGCGAGCATGTCTATGTGATCGGCGACGCAAGCCGCGGACCCGCCACCGTCGTGGAGGGCATTCGGGACGCGCGGACCGTCGCAGACGCGATCGTCGGCACATATGCGTATGCGATCCCAGAAGCTGCGCAGACGACCGAAGAAGCGTGCTTTATGAAGCAGGGCATATTGAAGGATTACGAACAGGCGGAAAAGGAGCGCGGGCGCTGTCTGAACTGCGGCACGGTCTGCGAATGCTGCGTGCAGGTGTGTCCGAACCGCGCAAACGTTGCGATCCGTGTGCCCGGCAGGAAACTGCCGCAGATCCTGCACGTCGATCGGATGTGCAACGAGTGCGGCAACTGCCTCGTGTTCTGCCCGTACGACTCGAAGCCGTACAAGGAGAAGTTCACGCTGTTTGCGACCGAAGCCGAATTTATGGGGTCCGAAAACAAGGGCTTCCTGCCGCTATCGGACCGCGTTGTGAAGCTGCGGCTCGACGAAGTCAAAACGGTCGATCTCGACCGCGATACAATCGATCCGGACGCGAAGGCGCTGATCGAAACGGTGCTTTCTGATTACCACTACTTGATCGGCTGAACGCCGAAAGGAGAGGCTTATGGCGACCTTTACGGTCAACGGACGGGCGGTGACCTGTCCCGAAAACAAAAAACTGATCCGCTTCCTGCGGGACGATCTCAAGCTCACGAGCGTCAAAAACGGCTGCTCGGAGGGCGCGTGCGGAACCTGCACCGTGCTGATCGACGGCAAGGCGACGAAGGCCTGCGTGCAGCAGACCGACCGCATGGAGGGAAAGCAGATCATCACCTGCGAGGGGCTGACCCCGCGCGAGCGCGAAGTCTACGCTTTCGCGTTCACCGAAGCGGGCGCGGTCCAGTGCGGCTTCTGTACGCCCGGCATGGTGATGGCGGCAAAGGGGCTCATTGACCGAAACCCGGATCCGACGCCTGCGGACGTGAAGAATGCGATCCGCATGAACATCTGCCGCTGCACCGGCTATAAGAAGATCGAGGAAGCGATCCTGCTTGCGGCAAAGACGTTCCGCGAGGGCGGGGAGGTCCCGAAGCGGACTTTAAAAGGCATCGTGGGAGAAAACCTCGACCGCGTGGACGCGCCGGGCAAGGCGCTCGGCGACGCGAAATATGCCGACGATCTCTATCTCGACGGCATGCTTTTCGGCACGGCAAAGCGCAGCGACTATCCGCGCGCACGCGTGCTTTCGATCGACACGAGCGCGGCAAAGGCGGCCCCTGGCGTCGTCTGTGTGCTGACGGCAAAGGATATCCCCGGCACGGTCAAGATCGGACACCTCAAACAGGATTACGACGTGATGATCCCGGAGGGCTCGATCACGCACTTCCTGGGCGATGCGATCGCTCTGATCGCCGCCGAAACCGAGGAACAGGCACGCGCGGCGGCGGCGCTTGTCAAAGTGGAGTATGAGGAGCTTCCGCCCGTACTGAATATGATGGACGGATTGAAGGACGAAATTCTCGTCCACGCATCGAACGGCACGAACGTGCTTTCGCACGAGCATTTGGTCCGCGGCAACGCCGGGGAGGTCATCAAAAACAGCAAATACGTCGTGACGCATCGCTATTCCACGCCGCCCACGGATCACGCGTTTCTGGAGCCCGAATGCGCCGTGGCGTACCGCGAGGGCGACGGCGTGCGCATCTTCTCGGGCGATCAGGGCATCTATCAGACGCGCAAGGAATGCGCGCAGATGCTGGGCTTGCCGCAGGACAGGGTCCGCGTGACCGCGATGATGGTCGGCGGCGGCTTCGGCGGCAAGGAGGATATGAGCGTGCAGCACCACGCGGCGCTTCTGGCATGGCACACGAACCGCCCCGTCAAGGTCGCGTTCTCGCGCGCGGAGAGCCTATTGATCCACCCGAAGCGCCACGCAATGGAGATGGAGTTTACCACCGCCTGCGACGAGAACGGGTACCTCACCGCCATGAAGGCGACGCTGGTAAGTGACACCGGCGCATACGCCTCGCTCGGCGGACCGGTGCTGCAGCGCGCATGCACGCACGCCGCGGGACCCTATAACTATCAGAACATCGACATCGACGGCAAGGCGATCTATACGAACAATCCGCCGGCGGGCGCGTTCCGCGGGTTCGGCGTCACGCAGAGCTGCTTTGCCACCGAATGCAACCTGAACGAGCTTGCGGCTTTGGTCGGCATCTCGGCGTTCGAGATCCGCTACCGCAACGCGATCCGTCCCGGACAGGTGCTGCCGAACGGGCAGATCGCCGACGAAACGACCGCGCTCGTTGAAACGCTCGACGCCGCGCGTCCGATTCTCGAACGCGATCCCAAGGCGGGCATTGCCTGCGCCATGAAAAACGCGGGTCTGGGCGTCGGCATTCCGGACACCGGACGCTGCCGCATCGAGGTCAGGAACGGGGAGGTGTATCTGCATTCGTCCGCGGCTTGCATCGGGCAGGGCATGGGCACCGTGCAGACGCAGATGGCGGCGGAGATCCTTAAGATTCCGCACGAGCGCGTGCATTACTGCACGCCCGACACCGCGCTTGCGCCGGACGCGGGCAACACGACGGCGTCGCGGCAGACGCTGTTCACCGGCGAGGCGGTCGTCCGCGCCGCAAAGCAGATCAGAGAAGCGCTCGAAAAAGAGGGTTCGTGGGACGCGCTGAACGGCAGATCCTTCCTCGGCGAATACACCGGCGTCACGGATAAGCTCGGGTCCGATAAGCCGAATCCGGTCTCGCACATTGCGTACGGCTACGCAACACACGTGGTCGAGCTGAACGACGACGGGACCCTGAAGCGCGTGACGGCGATCCACGATCTCGGCGTGGCGGTCAATCCGCGATCCGCCGAGGGACAGATCGAGGGCGGCGTCGTAATGGGACTCGGTTATGCGCTGACCGAGGACTTCCCCTTAAAGGACGGCAGACCCACCGCAAAGTACGGCACTTTAGGGCTGTTCCGCGCAGATAAAACGCCCGAGGTGCAGGCGATCCTTGTGGAAAAAGCGACCAAGGACGGACTTGCCTGCGGGGCAAAGGGCATCGGCGAGATCTGCACGATTCCGACCGCGCCCGCCGTGCAGAACGCGTATTATAACCGCGACGGCGTCTTCCGCACGGTTCTGCCGCTGCCCGATACGCCGTACGGCAGAAAGAAATAAACCGCATCGCAATCAGAACCGCCCCGCGCGGTTCTTTTTTATGTCCGGACCTTCTTTTCGAGGAAGGCGACGGCGTAGTACATCAGCGCGGCGAGGATGCACAGCACCGTGACCGACGCCATGACGAGGTCGAGCTTAAAGACCTGCCCGCCGTACACGATGAGATACCCGAGCCCCGCTTTGGAGACGAGGTATTCGCCGACGATCACGCCGACCCAGCTCATGCCGACCGAGATCTTCAGCGCGGAGATCAGGTCCGGCACGCCCGCGGGCAGCACGACCTTTGTGAAGATCTGCAGCTTCGTTGCGCCGAGCGTGCGCATCAGAAGCTGTTTTTCGTCGGTGGCGGCAAGGAAGCCGTTCAGCACGGTCACGGTCGTCACGACGAGCGAAACGAGCATGCCCATCACGACGATCGACGCCATGCCCGCACCGATCCACACGATGAGCACCGGACCCAGCGCGATCTTCGGCAGCGCGTTCAGCACGACCAGATACGGGTCGAGCACGCGGTTGAGCTTCGGCATCCACCAAAGAAGCACCGCAATGAGCGCGCCTGAAAGCGTGCCCAGAAGAAAGCCGAGCACGGTCTCAAGGAGTGTCGTGCCGACGTGCAGCCACAGGGAGCCGTCCGCATAGAGCCGGGCGATCGTGGCGACCACGCGCGAGGGCGAGGAGAGGATGAACGGATCGAACCACCGGAGATCCGCTCCGACTTCCCACAGAAGCAGAACGCCCAAAAGCACGGCGATCCGGGAAAGGACGACGGTGCGCGCATCGCGCCGGATGCGGCGGAGATAGGCGGCATGCGCCTCGGAAACGGCGTGTTTCATGGCTGCAGTTCCTTCCAGATCCGGTCGAAATAATCGTGAAACGCGGGCTGACTGCGGCGTTCGAGCGGCGGCATGCGCTTCGGAAAGCCGATCGCGATCACCTCTTTGAGCCGGGCGGGACGCGCGGAAAAGACCGCGACGCGATCCGCCATCGAGACCGCCTCGGAGATGTCGTGCGTGACGAGGATCGCGCTCTTTTGCTCGCTGCGGATGATGCGGTAGACCTCGTCGGAAAGATTCAGCCGCGTCTGATAATCGAGCGCGGAAAACGGTTCGTCGAGGAGCAGCAGATCCGGTTCGAGCGCAAGCGTGCGGATCAGCGCGACCTTCTGCCGCATGCCGCCGGAGAGCTGCTGCGGCTTATAGGCGCGGAACTCGCCGAGCCCGTAGGTGTCCAGAAGCGCGAACGCG
>JAZNHI010000086.1:0-6872 GCA_045576895.1 Clostridia bacterium
AGTTTTTCTTCATCCAAAGTATCCTCCATAATATAGGAAATAACCTAGAGCTATACTCCAAAAATCATCTTCTTGATCCCCATAGTGTTCTATAATACCGATCTTAAATGACTCGAATTCAGATGTGGGAAAATCCAATCCTTTCCCGTATTCTTCTATTAATTATTATGATCGTGTCGTAGTTGTCATCGAAAAAAGCTTGAACGTCCTCTTTACTCGGTATACTGTTTTTCTTCACACATGATATACACAAGCAAAGCATGATGCAAAGCGCTACAAGCAGAATACATCTCTTGGACATCATAAACAGAACCTTTCTTTTAATATAGTGAATAGTGACGGCACCTCAGATCGTAGCGTCGTTTTCTTCTTTGATCTCGTTTGCACGATGTATCACATCGGCAACGACGCGCAGAACAACGCCTAAAAACAGACCAATGAAGGAAATAAAGATGACACGGTAAAAGAAGAAGAAAAGCGGAACGGCAAGTACGCCTGCAGCAATCGCAGACCAGGAGATCGCCCGCAGCAGCCTTACGCTGCAATCGGTAAAGAATTGTGATTTCCGGATACTTTCAAGCAGCAGGAAAAGACAGACGTCTGCAAAGATAACAAGGGCTGCAATCGCATAGGAGAATACATAACAGAGCAGTGCATGATCTTTGACATTTGCAACATTTGCCAAGGTTTGAAGGTCAAGGAAGGGGAAGACAATGCCCATGCCCAAAGTCACAAGGAAACCCAGAATACAAAACAGATAAGAAAGAAAAAGGGAAAAGCGTTTCATAGGAACCTCCTTTTCCCTTATTCTACCACAAAACAGTTGAATGTCAATATGAAATTATCGAATGTCGATATATATTACATGATAATCAATCTTTCAGTGTGGTCTTATAGAACGTAGCATACAGCCCGTTCTTTTGAACCAGCTCGTCGTGCGAACCGCGCTCGCGAATGCCGAGCTTGTCGATGACGATGATTTCGTCGGCGTTGCGCACGGTGGAAAGACGGTGCGCAATGATCAGCGTCGTTCTGCCCTCGGAAAGCTCGTCGAAGCTCTTCTGAATATCGTATTCGGTCACGGTATCGAGCGCGGAGGTCGCTTCGTCGAGGATCAGGATCGGCGGATTCTTGAGGAACAGCCGTGCGATTGCTATGCGCTGCTTCTGTCCGCCGGACAGTTTCACGCCGCGTTCGCCGACTTCGGTCTGATACTGATCGGCAAAACGCATGATTTCTTCGTGGATATGGGCGCGGATCGCCGCCTGCACGACCTCTTCGTCGGTTGCGTCAAGACGACCGTAGCGGATGTTTTCGAGGATCGACCCCGCAAACAGGAAGACGTCCTGCTGCACAATGCCGATATGACGCCGCAGCGAATCCTGCGTATAATCGCGGACGTCGACGCCGTCGACCTTGATCGAGCCTTCCTTGACGTCATAAAAGCGCATCAGAAGATGACACATGGTCGTTTTGCCGCCGCCCGACGGACCGACAAGCGCAAGCTTTTTGCCGGGTTCGATCGTCAGATTGACGTGGGACAGGACCTGCCGCCCGCCGTCGTAGTTGAATCCGACGTCATCGAATTCGATTTTACCCTCGACATGATCGATATCGATCGCGCCTTCCCGGTCGACGATATCGCTCTTGGTGTCGAGGATTTCCAAAAACCGGGTGAAGCCCGCCATGCCCATCATATACTGCTCAAAGAAGCTTGCAAAGCGCTTGAGCGGCGACGTAAATGCCGAAACGTAGAGCATAAAGGTGATGAATGTGATGGAGCTGAAACCGGCTTTTTTGATGATCAGAATGCCTCCGACCAGCAGAACGATCACGTTGAACAGCGCGATAAAGAATTCCGTACCGCTGTTGAACAGCGCCATCGCCTTATAAAACCGATCCTTTGCGTGGAGAAACGCACGGTTGCCTTCTTCGAACTTTTCGATCTCGTACGTTTCATTCGCGAACGCCTTTGCCACACGCGCGCCGGAGATGGAGGATTCGATGCCTGCATTGATGTTGGCGGTCTGTTCCTTGACGGATTTGCTCGTCGATTTCATCGAGAACCGGGCTTTCATCACGAACCAGATGCAGAACGGCATGAGGAGGAGCATCGCAAGCGCGATCCGCCATTCGATAAAAAACATGGCGATAAACGCGCCGATGACCGTCAGTGACGAGATCAGAAGGTCCTCCGGCCCGTGGTGCGCAAGCTCGGAGATCTCGAAGAGATCCGTCGTCGCGCGGGAAAGGAGCTTGCCGGTGCGGATCTTGTCGTAAAAGCTGAACGGCAGCGTCTGGATATGCCGGAAGATGTCGCGGCGCATGTCGGCTTCCACACGCACGCCGAACAGGTGTCCCCAATAATTGACGATGAACAGCATGATCGCGCGGACGATATACGCTGCAAAGATCGCGCCGATCAGGACCGCAAACAGCGTGACAAGATGAGCGGAGCCGGTCTGTTCGATCTGCGGGAACAGCTTTTTCAGCAGATAGTTTGTCAGCAGCGGGAACGCGACGTCGACCGCAGCGACGAGCGTCGCGCAGCCGATGTCGAGCAAAAAGAGACCGAGATGCGGCTTGTAATACCGCGCAAAACGTTTGATCTTATCCATAATTCTATATTACATGATTCAACAGGTTTTGTCCATATCACAGATCAAAGAATATGTCGGATTTCACCCGCATAAGGTAAACCAAACGGAGAATCGGGAGGTTTCTATGGACAGAACAGCTCTTTATCACGATATGATGGAACGCACGCAGGGCGATATCTATTTCGGCGTGATCGGTCCCGTGCGCACGGGCAAATCGACGTTCATCAAACGTTTTGCAGAGCTTCTGATGGTGCCGAATATCGAAAACGAATTCCAGCGGCAAAGGCTGATCGACGAGCTTCCGCAGAGCGGAAACGGCAAAAGCATCATGACGACGCAGCCGAAATTCATTCCGGAGGAAGCGGCGGAAGTACGTCTCGACGAAACATCGACGGCGCGGATGAGGCTTGTCGACTGTGTGGGATATATCGTTCCGGGAGCGATCGGATCGGAGGAGGAAGGCGTACCGCGCATGGTCACGACGCCGTGGTTTGACGAGGATATTCCGTTCGAACAGGCGGCGGAGATCGGCACGAGAAAGGTCATTACGGATCATGCGACTGTCGGTGTCGTTGTGCTTACCGACGGCACGATCACGGAGATTCCGCGGGAAAACTATCTTGAGGCGGAACAGAAGTGTATGGATGCCGTGCGGGAGACGGGAAAACCGTTCATCGTGCTGCTGAACTCTGCGGATCCGAACGGCGATCCGGCGCTGCATGCCGCGGAGGAGATCGAGGAACAGTACGGGATCCGTCCGATGACCGTCGATCTGCTGCATCTTTCGGAGCGGACTTTGACAAATCTGCTGTCCGAAGTGCTCTTTGCGTTTCCGCTGAAGATGATCGAACTGAACGGACCGTCGTTCCTGCGTGCGCTGCCTTCGGATCATCCGGTTCTGAAACAGATGGTCGACACGCTTTCGAACTGCGTGCATGACGTTCGCTGCGTCAGGGACGTGCAGCGGATCGCGGAAGCTTTTTCCGGGCTCGATCTGTTTCAGTCCGCGGATGTACAGAACGTATCGCTTGGAACGGGTAGAGCGACCGTCGGCCTGCATCCAAACGAAGGCGTGTTCTATTCGATCCTCAGCGACGCATGCGGCATGACGATCCGGAACGACTGCGAGTTGATGAACGCGGTGAACGGATTCGTGACGGCAAAGAAAGCATACGATCGGCTTTCCGCCGCGCTTGATAAAGCGATGCAGACGGGCTACGGGATCGTTGAGCCGGATCCCGAAAAGATTGAGATTTCGGAACCGGAGCTTTTCCGGAACGGCGCAAAATACGGCGTGCGGCTGCACGCAAAAGCAAGCGGGCTGCATCTCGTGCGCGTGGACATCGAAAACGACATTGAACCGCTGATCGGGACGGAACAGCAGAGCAGGGATTTTATGGCGTACCTGAACGAAAACGGCGAGGGAGACGATTATCTGAATACGAATTTGTTCGGAAAATCACTGTATGAACTGATATCCGACGGCATGCAGGGCAAGGGCACGAACATGAGCGAGCAGGTACAAAGCAAACTGCACGATGCGCTGCAGAAGATCGCGAACGACGGATGCAGCGGAATGATCTGCATTATGCTGTAGGAAACGCGCAAACTAAGCTCGACCGAACGGTCGAGTCTTTTTTGCTTGGAGGATGATATGCGGACCGATCTTGCGATGGAATCGAAGACGCGGGTAAAGGACCTTCCCGGGATTCACGAAGAAACGGAGGAGATAAACGGATGCCTTGTCACGCGGATCGACGTCACCGATCGGGCTGCGTCCGAGATCCTTGACAAACCGATCGGACGGTATGTGACGCTGAAAGCGGACCCCGCAGATTTCATGGACCGGGACCGGCGCGCCGCCGTGGCGGATGCGCTTGCAAAAGAGCTGCGCGCGCTTGCAAAAAACGCGGCGCACGCAATGATCGTCGGACTCGGCAATCGGTTCGTGACCGCAGATGCGCTCGGAACAAAAACTGCGGAATATGTGCTCGTTACAAGACACGTCCATATGCATATGTCGGAGCTGCTTCCGGAGGGAACGCCGGTGACCTGTTCGTTCTGCGCGAACGTGCTCGGCGTAACGGGAATGGAAACGGCAGAGGTTGTTTCCGCACTGACGGACAGGATCAAACCGGATGTCATCATCCTTGTGGACTCGCTCGCCGCGGCAAGCGTGGAACACATCGGCTGCGTGATCCAGTGCAACGACAGCGGGATCGCGCCGGGTTCCGGCGTCGGCAACTTTCGTACGATGCTGACAAGCAAGCTGCTGAAGGTTCCGGTCATTGCACTCGGCGTGCCGACCGTCGTGAGCGCCGAAACGATCGTACGGGAAAGCGGCGCGGCGCCGATCGGCGATCGGACAATGAAGGATCTCGTCGTTGCGCCGAAGGATATTGATGCGCTGATTAAGGACCTTTCGCGTGTGCTGTCCGATGCGATCAATCTGATGCTGTTCGGCGAGAACTATCCGGAACTTGAAAAATTACTGAGATAAATAGCTGTACCGCCGCATACCGTATAGCGGAGGTGCAGTATGAAAAAACATCGTCATGTTCGCAGAAAAACCGCTAAACGGGCGCAAGCGCCGTCTGTACTTGCATGGATTTTGCTGACGGCATCGTGGATGCTTGCGGCGGGCTTTGCGGCATATCTGTTCCGACCCGTTGCAATCGCAGCGGCAGAAGAATCCGAACCGGCAGTTCCGGCGTTTGCCGAAGAGATTTCCGTCCCCCCGGAGGAACCCATCCGCTTTTCGGCGTCCTTATCCCATATATTGCCGGTTCATTCGCTTCGTTCGGACAAGCCCACAATCCTCATCTACCATACGCATACAACCGAAGCATATACCCAGACCGAGCAAGATGCGTATCGGGAATCCTCGAAATGGAGAACGACGGATCCGACAAAGAATGTCGTTGCCGTCGGTGAAACACTGAAGGAGATTCTGGAACGCGACTACGGATTTTCGGTCATACACGATACGACAGATCATGAGCCGCCGAAGCTTGCGACCGCGTATGAACGCAGCCTCGTCACAATGGAACGGTATCACAGGGAGTATCCTTCCATCGTGCTGTTCATCGACTTGCATCGGGATGCGTATCAGACGGACAGCGCTCCGTGCGATTTTCTGACGATCGACGGGACGGAGACGGCTCGGCTGATGCTTGTCGTCGGCAAGGGGGAGAAGTATTCGGACAAACCCTATTATGATTCGAACATTGCATTTGCCGAGCGGATCACGGATCATCTGAACGGGATTGCGCCGAAGCTTTGCAGACCGGTACGGATCAAACCCGGACGGTACAATCAGCATGTTGCGCCGTACTGCATCCTTGTGGAGGTCGGACACAATGCGAATACGCTTGCGCAGGCAAAGGCGTCGATGCGGTATTTTGCGGAAAGCATTGCCTATGCGTTTCAGACGCAGGAGATCACAACCTCCGAATGGGTCCCGAATTGACATTTTTGAATGCAAATGATATACTATTCGACAGAAATGAAGGAGGCGTATTCCGTATGGAGAAACGCAGAATAGCGGTCGTCGGCGCGACCGGCATGGTTGGCAGAATGTTCCTCAAAGTGCTTGAGGAGCATGGGATCGAAGCGGATTACGAACTGTTTGCGTCCGCACGCAGCGCAGGTTCCTGCCTGCCGTTTTTCGGAACGCAGCAGGAGGTGCATGAACTCAATGAGAACAGCTTCAAGGGAAAAGGGTTTTCCTATGCGCTGTTTTCCGCGGGCGGCGCGATCAGCGCAAAGTATGCGCCGCTTGCCGCCGAAGCCGGCGCGATCGTGATCGACAATTCCAGCCAGTGGCGCATGGATCCGGAGGTTCCGCTCGTTGTGCCGGAGGTCAATCCGGAAGCGCTTAAGAGCATTCCGAAGGGCATCGTTGCCAATCCGAACTGCTCAACGATCCAGGCGGTCGTTCCGCTGAAGGTTCTGGACGACGCGTTCCGGATCAGGCGAATCGTGTATTCGACGTATCAGGCGGTTTCCGGCGCGGGGCAAAAGGGATATCAGGACCTCGAGGACGGGCTTTGCGGCGCGCTGCCGAAGAAGTTCCCGCATCCGATCGCAGGGAACTGCATTCCGCACATCGACGTGTTCCTGGAGAACGGCAACACCAAAGAGGAACAGAAGATGATCGACGAAACGCGAAAGATCATGAGCCGTCCCGATCTTCGCGTCAGCGCGACCTGCGTGCGCGTTCCGGTCTATCACGGACACAGTGAAAGCATCAACGTCGAATTTGAGCGGCCG
>JAZNHI010000087.1:0-3355 GCA_045576895.1 Clostridia bacterium
CTGCTTCGCTGCTGCGATGTTTGACGGACGCCGGGATCTCTCCACTCCGCTTCGCTGCGCTACATAGGCAGATTGCGCGTCAGGTCGCGCGCGATCTGCCTATGTAACGAAGTGGTGAGTCCCCTGCAAAACATGAAACCCGTAGGGGAAGATCGCATCTTCCCGTTCTGAAGTTGCGATGCTTTGGCGGGCGGATCATATCCGCTCCTACGGTTCGCTGGGGTGATTTTTGCCTTCCCTTTGCGGGGAAGAGATGGCGTCGCGCGGATGATGGTGATAGCGTTGTAGGGGACGCCGACCCCGGCGTCCCGTTCGCGGATCCATGAATTATGCTTTGCGTATAACGGTGGGGGGATGGAGATAAGAAAGGTCAGACTGTGATTGCGCTCTGCGAATCGCGGTGCAGCTCGCGGTTCAACGCATAGGCGTAGAGATCGGTGGACAGCGCGTCGATCGCAAGCGACGCCCGCGCGATCTCCGAACAGTTCGAAAGGTCCGAATGCCGCAGAATGACCGGCGCCGACGCATGGCTTGCCATCGCCGCAAGCAGCCCTCTGCCGACCCGCTTCAATCCGAGCACATGCAGATACATCTCTGCAAGGCTGTCGCCGAGCGCGTCGGTCATACCGGCGGGGATGTGCAGCAGCGCCGAGACCAGAATACGCTTGCACCGCGCAAGCGTATAACGCTTCGACTTCATGAGATCGAGCAGCGACGGAAGGTCGGTCGCCTGCCGCGCGGCGCGATACAAAACCTGTTCAAACCCTTCCGCAACGTCGGGAAGCGCTTTAAGCTCCTCGAGGCTCATCGTGCGCAGGCGGTACAGAAGCATCGAGCCGAAGCGGTCAAAGGTCACCGGGAACTGCTCGTCGAACCGCATCGCCGCCGCAACGCTCATCGGCATGGTATCGTAAACCGATTCGTCGCCGCCCAGAAGCGCTTCGCGGATCGCCGTGGCGCTCGAAAGCTTTCCGGTCAGAACCGTGCTGTTATACTTATTTCCGATCCGTTGGATCGGCAGCGGACGGATCTCCGGCGCAAAGCGGCGGATGGATTTCAGGTACTCCACGGCAAGGATATTGTTCGGCTGCTGCAGGATCGCAAGCTCGTCCGAAGGAACGCCGAGATCGCTGAGCGCGTCGTACTGCGCGCGGGGGAAGGACTTGCCCTGCTTGAGGTGGTGGAGGAGATAGACCCTGAGGTTTGCGGGCTCGCGGTCCAGAAGATCCGCCAGATGGTAGAGCGCGTTCACGTCCTCGGTCTCCACGCCGAACGCAAGATCGGTCACCACGCCGGTTGCGGCAAGCGTTTTCACCGCGCCTTCGGCAAAGCGCTCCGCGCTCGCGACTGCGTAGACCGTCGGGATCTCGACGACGACGTCCGCGCCGCCCATGACCGCCCATTCCGCGCGGGTGAACTTGTCGGAGCATGCGGGCTCGCCGCGCTGCACGAAATTGCCGGACATGGCGACGATGCAGAATTCGGAATCTGCCTGCTTTTTGGATTCCTCCATGTGATAGATGTGTCCGTTGTGCAGCGGGTTGTACTCCGCGATGATCCCCACGACGCGCATGAAAGCCTCCTCCTTGCCAAAAAGCAAAAATATATCTAAAACAAGTATATCATTTTTTGCGCAGATGTGTTAGAATAAATTGTAAATCTATTTTGGAGGATTTTGTTATGTCGTTGATGGAACAGATCAAGGCAAAGGCAAAGGCGGATGTGAAGCGCATCCTGCTGCCCGAAGGAACCGAAGAACGCACCGTGCAGGCGGCAGCACGCATCACGGCGGAAGGCATTGCAAAGGTCACGCTGTTCGGCAAGCGCGAAGAGATCGAAGCGGTTGCGAAGAAGTTCGACGTATCGCTCGAAGGCATCGACACGATCGATCCCGAAACGCATCCGGACTATCAGCTCTATGTCGACCGTTTCTATGAGATGCGCAAGGCAAAGGGCGTCACGCCCGAAAAGGCTGCCGACATGATCAAGAACCCGCTGTTCTTTGCGGCGATGATGATCAAGGACGGCAAGGGCGACGGCTTCGTTTCCGGCGCGATCAACACCACGGGCAACACGCTCCGTCCGGGTCTGCAGATCATCAAGATGAAGCCCGGCATCAACACGGTTTCGAGCTTCTTCATCATGGAGATCCCGAACAAGGCATACGGCGACGACGGTCTGATGATCTTTGCGGACTGCGCGGTCAACATCGACCCGACGTCCGAACAGCTTGCCGAGATCGCGATCTCGTCCGCGGCGAGCGCAAAGGCGCTTTGCGGCATGGACGCGCGCATTGCGATGCTGTCGTTCTCCACGAAGGGCAGCGCAAAGCACGATAACGTCGATAAGGTCCGCATCGCGACCGAGATGGTCCATGAGCGTGCACCGGAGCTGATGGTCGACGGCGAACTGCAGGCGGACGCCGCGCTCGTCGAAAAGGTCGGTCAGCTCAAGAGCCCCGGAAGCCCCGTTGCCGGCAAGGCAAACGTTCTCGTCTTCCCGGACCTGCAGGCTGGCAACATCGGCTACAAGCTCGTACAGCGTCTTGCCGGCGCGGAAGCGATCGGCCCGATCTGCCAGGGCTTCGCAGCGCCGATCAACGACCTGAGCCGCGGCTGCAGCATCGAGGATATCGTTTCCGTTGTGGCGATCACGGCGGTACAGGCACAGAGCATGTAACGGAGGAAAAGCAATGAGATCCATTCTTGTTATCAACGCAGGCAGCTCGTCATTGAAATATCAGCTCATCGACATCGACACCGAGAGCGTCCTTGCAAAGGGTCTTTGCGAGCGCATCGGCATCGACGGCAAGCTGACCTATAAGCCGACGAACGGCGAAAAGCTCGAAAAGGATGCGGCAATGCCGACGCATCAGGAAGCGATCGCGATGGTGCTCGACGTGCTCGTCGATCCGAAGATCGGCGTCATCAAGGATATGGCGTCCATCGTGGCGGTGGGTCACCGCGTCGTCCACGGCGGCACGAAGTTCACCAAGTCCGTGCTGATCGACGACGAGGTCATCAAGATGATCGAAGCGTGCACGCCGCTTGCGCCGCTGCACAACCCCGCAAACCTCATGGGCATCAACGCATGCCGCGCCGTCATGCCCAATACCCCGATGGTCGCCGTGTTCGACACAGCGTGGGGCATGAGCATGGAGCCGAAGAACTACATCTACGCGCTGCCGTATGAGGTCTATGAAAAGTATCAGGTCCGCCGTTACGGCTCCCACGGCACTTCGCACATGTTCGTCACCGGCGAAGCGATCAAGCGCCTCGGCCGCGAGGGCGATCCTTCTGTCCGCGTAATCACCTGCCACCTCGGCAACGGCTCGTCCGTCAGCTGCTCGAAGGGC
>JAZNHI010000088.1:0-3346 GCA_045576895.1 Clostridia bacterium
TTGTGTGGTGTTTGCTCCTCATGCTTTCGCGCCGAACGGCGACGCCGTTCGTTATCCGGAAAGGGATTGCAGAGAGTGCTGACCCCGGCGTCCCGCAAAGCATCGCAGCAGCGGCAAAACCACCCTTCCATCTCGCTTCACAGCTTCCTTTGCGCAAAGGGAGTCAAAAACGTACCGACGTCGACCTCCACCTGACGGGGGAGGTGCCGAGCGAAGCGAGGCGGAGGGAGAGACGAATCGTCCTGCAGACACGGAATGAAGCGATCCCGCAGGCGCGTATCATGGCCCGCACGGCGGCTTCGGACGCAGCTGTTCCATCAGCCGCATCATCTGAAAGAGCTTTTCCATGTCCGGCTGCTGGGGCTTCGGCGGCGGCGCGGGAGGCGGCGGGGGCGGCGGACACGGCGGCGCGGGCGCGGGCACGTTCAGCCGGTAGGCAAGCTGATCGATCATGTCGCGCGGCAGAAGCGGCGAGAGCGCTTTCACGTATGCTTCGACGCCTGCGCGTCCGTGCTCCTCGCGCACGGTCTCGCCCAAAAAGACGGCGCAGGAAAGCGGCGACGGGCCGTTGCGTTGCGGTTGTGGATTCATGGCGTTTCCTCCTTGCTGCATGGTATGCCCGATGCACGAAATCGGTGCGCGGCGCATAGGATGTTCCGAGGTGAGAAGAATGGATCTGAATCAACAGTACGAAGCCTATCGCAATCAGACGAGCGACGAGCTGATGGAAACGCTTCTCCGGCTGACCGCGGAACAGAAGCAGACCGGAGAGATGACCGAGGGAAAGATGGAGGAGATCTACCGCATGCTTTCTCCGATGCTTTCCGAAAGCCAGAAGGCGCGCATGCGCGAAATCATTGCGCGGCTGAACACGCCGAACTGACAAAAAGAACGCAAAATCGTTTCGAAGCGTTCACAATCGCCCCCTTTGCAAAGGAGGCGCATTTGTGTTATACTGATAAGGATATCGTTCAAGGAGAATCGTATGGGATTTTTGGACAAGCTGCTCGGGACATCGAGCGAAAGCAAACTGAAAAAACTGAGACCGAAGGTGGCGGCGATCAACGCGCTGGAGCCGGAGATGAAAAAGCTTTCCGACGAACAGCTGCGGCACAAGACCGTGGAATTCAAGGAACGCCTGAAGAACGGCGAAACGCTGGACGACCTTCTGGTCGAGGCGTTCGCGGTCGTGCGCGAGGCTGGCGTGCGCACCGTCGGCATGCGGCACTTCGATGTGCAGCTGCTCGGCGGCATGGTCCTGCATCAGGGACGCATCGCCGAGATGAAGACCGGCGAGGGCAAAACGCTCGTCGCGACGCTGCCGGCGTACCTCAATGCGCTCGAGGGCGAGGGCGTGCACATCGTTACGGTCAACGACTACCTTGCCAAGCGCGACGCGCAGTGGATGGGCAAGATCTATCGCTTCCTCGGTCTCTCGGTCGGCTGCATCATTCACGATCTTGACAGCGACGAGCGGCGCGACGCGTACCTTGCGGACATCACCTACGGCACGAACAACGAGTTCGGCTTCGACTACCTCCGCGACAACATGTGCGTCTACAAGGAGAACATGGTGCAGCGCTCGCTGCATTACGCGATCGTCGACGAGGTCGACTCGATCCTGATCGACGAGGCAAGAACGCCGCTGATCATCTCCGGGCGCGGCGAGGAGAGCTCCGAAATGTACGTTGCGGCGGACCGCTTCGTTAAGGGGCTCATCCGCGGTGAGGACGTCAAGGAGATCAGCAAGTCCGATCAGCTGCAGGGCATCGAACAGCCGGAGAGCGGCGACTATATGGTCGACGTCAAGCACCGCACCGTTTCGCTGACCGCGGAGGGCATCAAAAAGGCGGAGAAGCATTTCAACGTCGGATCGCTCGCGGACACCGAAAACACCGAGCTGAACCACTATATCAAGCAGGCGCTGCGCGCGCGTTCGCTCTTTGAGCGCGACAAGGACTACGTCGTACAGGACGGACAGGTCATCATCGTCGACGAGTTTACCGGCCGATTGATGATCGGCAGACGCTACAACGAGGGTCTGCACCAGGCGCTGGAGGCGAAGGAGGGCGTGAAGGTCGAGCGCGAGAACAAGACGCTCGCCACGATCACGTTCCAGAACTACTTCCGCATGTTCAAAAAGCTTGCCGGCATGACCGGTACGGCAAAGACAGAGGAGGACGAGTTCTCCGCGATCTACGACCTCGACGTCGTCGAGATCCCGACGAACAAGCCGAACATCCGCGTCGACAACAAGGACAGCGTCTACATGACCGAGGAAGGCAAGTTCCGCGCGGTCGTTGCGGAGATCGAGCAGGTCCACGCGACCGGTCAGCCGATCCTGGTCGGCACGATTTCGGTCGAGCGCAGCGAATACCTGTCCGGACTTTTAAAGCGCAAGGGCATTCCGCACGAGGTATTGAACGCGAAGTATCACGCGAAGGAAGCGGAGATCGTCGCACAGGCGGGCAAGCTCAATCAGATCACGATCGCCACGAACATGGCGGGCCGCGGCACGGACATTCTGCTCGGCGGCAACCCGGACTTTCTGGCGCGCCGCGCGATGCGGCAGGAGGGTATGGACGAGGAGCTGATCGACGAGGCGACCGGACATGCCGAGACCGAGGACGAGGTCATTCTTGCCGCGCGCGAGCAGTATGCAAGGCTGTACGCCGAGTTCAAGAAGGAGACCGATCGCGAGCATGAGCAGGTCGTGAAGCTCGGCGGACTCCATATCATCGGCACGGAACGGCACGAAAGCCGCCGTATCGACAACCAGCTTCGCGGCCGCGCCGGTCGACAGGGCGACCCCGGCAGCACGCGGTTCTATGTCTCGCTGAAGGACGAGCTGATGCGCCGCTTCGGCATGGACCGCATGGAGGGTCTGATGACGAAGCTTTCGCCGGACGACGCATACCCGATCGAAAACGGCTTCATCACGCGGCAGATCGAGACCGCGCAGAAGCGCGTCGAGGCGTCGAACTTCGACACGCGCAAAAACGTTCTGAAATACGACGACGTCATGAACAAGCAGCGCGAGGTCATCTATGGCGAGCGCCGCAAGGTGCTGATGGGCGAGGACCTTAAGGACCAGTTTACGAAGATGATCGGCGACACCGTGGAGAACATCGTGAACGCCTACGCGAGCGAACATTCGAAGCCGGAGGAGTGGGACATCACCGCGATCGAAAAGGAGCTTTCGGACGTCTGCGCCGCGGACGCTTTCGGCATCCTGCACAGCGCGGATCTCAAAAAACGCGGCGATCTCATCGAGCGCTGCAATGCGTTTGCGGCGAAGCAGCGTGATAAGAAGGAAGCGGAGCTAAAGGAACAGGGCGTCGACATG
>JAZNHI010000089.1:0-19852 GCA_045576895.1 Clostridia bacterium
CGTACAATGAGGCTTTCCGTCAATCCGAACGACAAAACGCCGATCTACCGGCAGCTATACGATCAGATCGCAAGCGACGTGGTCTCGGGGGCGCTTGCACCCGGGGCGCCGCTGCCGCCCATCCGCACGGTATCGAAGGAGCTCGGCGTTTCCATGATCACCGTGCGAAGCGCGTGGGAGATGCTCGAACGCGACGGATACCTTCTGACCCGCGCGGGCAGCGGATGCTTCGTCGCGCCGATCAACGAAACGCACCGCCAGAACAAGGTGGATGCGCGCCTTTCCGCCGCGATCGACACGCTCGTCGGCGACGCAAAGGCGCTCGGTGTGGAAAAGGAAACGCTGCTCTCGATGATCGAATCGCGCTTCCTCTGATCCCAAAACCGATAAAGGAGACCGCTTTTTATGCGGTCTCCTGTTTTTATTGTTATCTGACGATCGAATGCTCCTCCGCGCCGACCAGTCCGGTCGCGCGCATCAGGCGGTCGAGCGCGCGGTTCTGATCCGCCGCGGCGTAAGCGGTCTGCATGCGTTCCGGCATTGCCTCGGTCGGGATCCAGTAGGTCTGCCAGAAGCGATTCTTCGCGCTCAATCGCCCGGTGTTGTGATAGAGCCCGTCCATGTTGAAGAACTCTCTGCCGCGCATCGTGCGGAACGTCAGGATCAGAAACGTCAGATGCGGCGCGCACATCTCGTACAGCAGGTATGAATCCGCTTCGCCGTCGCCGTTCGTGTCGAGCCGGTCCACGACCAGCTCATAATGCGCGTTGACCTGCACAAAATCTCCGCTCCGCGCTTTGTTGTACTTGATCTTGTTGTCGTTGCCCCGGTTGATCGCGCCGAGCTGACCGATCTTCCAGCCGGTGGACGCGTTGTTGGTATTCAGCCCCGCCTGCTTCATCGCCCATGTGATCGAGCCGACGCACTGCATGCCGGAGTAATAATACTTGCCGTTGCCGTCCTTGGTCGGATGGTCGAGCTTCGAGCCCCACGCGGGATTCAGCCCCCATTCGTGCTCATCCTGATACTTGCCGCCGCCCTGATACGGGATCGAATATCCGAGCTCCGCCATGTGCGAAACCGCCGAGACCGCCGAGGTCACGCCGCCTTCACGCGTATAGAAGCCCGCTTCGGCAATGTCCCTTGTGATCGCGTCCTCCAGCGCTTCCACCGAGCTGCCCGCCGCTTCGACCGTTTCCTTTAAAGGAGTCTGCAGCCACGTCAGTCCCTCGGAGCGGATGTTGTACGTATACCCGGAATCGACCCGGATCGGATACGGCGCGCTGACGTTCCCCTGTTCGTCGCGCACAAAGATGTTGTACGCGCCGTCGTACTTGAACACGCGGAACACCGATGCGTGCACCGGGATCCAGTCGGGCGACTGTTCGGTCGGCGGCGTCGAGAGGCACGTAAAGCAATAGTCCTCCGCGATCGCGCCGTTCCGCATTTCCACGGTGACGATCGCGGCATTCACGTACGCAAACGCGATCTCCGGCGCTGCTTCCGCGTCCGGCGCAAAGGTTCCCATCGGGTCCGCCTCGACCGCGAACGCGTTCCCGTCCGCCGCCCGGAGCGTCAGCGGGATCTGTCCCGGAAACGCCGCGGTCAGCGTCAGCCCGTCCATGGCATACGGAACGGTATCGGTGCGCCCGGTCCCGTCGGTAAAGGTCAGAAAGCCGTCCTTTGCGGCATACGTGCCGGTCGCTTCCCGATCGCCGTACGCTGCCCGGTAGCTTCCGTCCGGATCGAGCCGCAGCGAAAACGTGCCGTCCTGCGCGATCCATTCCTTTGCGATCGGATCGGGTACCGGCGTTGCGGTCGGCTCCGGCGTGGGCGTCGGTTCCGGCGTGGGTTCCGGCGTCGGCGTCGGCGCGGGCGTCACGATCTCCGGCGCCACAAAGTCGACGGTCTCCGCCGTTTCCGCCGCAGCGGGCGCATTCACGGTCGCCGCAGGCGTGCGATCGGTCTCCGCCTGTTCCGTCCGGTCCTGTACGCAGCCCGCAAGCGGCAGCAGTGCGATCAGCAGCAGCACGGCTGCGCGTCTTCCGAATCCTTTCATGCAATACTCCCAGTCTTTACGATTCTGAAATCAAACGTTTCTATGCCGGAGCGCTCAACCCTCCGGCGTCTCCTCCGGAACAAAGGTCCCGTCCGGCGTCGCGGTCTCCTCCGGCTGTTCGGCTGCCGGAAGGATGTAGATGATGTCGCTGACCGTGCGGCCCTTGTTGCTGCACTTCGAGATGATCCCGTCCACCCAGTACATGACCGCCGACGCGCCGCCGTCCAGATTGTACGCGACCTTGCAGCCGAGATCCTCCATCAGCTGGCTGAGCCGGTCGAGCGTCATGCCGTCCGTCATTCCCTTCAGCCGTCCCTCGACGATCACGAAGCAGTAGTGCCCGGGCTCATAGTACCCGATTGCGCAGCGCGGATTCTCATACGAAAGCTGATGTTTGATCGTCTTGGCATGCCCGTCCTCATCCAGCAGCGCCGGGCCGAAGCTCCACGCCTGCCACGGATCCTCGGCAAGGATGTCCTCCAGATTGAACGTCCCGTACTTCTTCGTTTCCATGCGCCCGTCGCGGTACAGCACGCAGATATCCGTCTTCTTGGTCAGCTTCCTGCGATACAGCTCGCCGTTCCGGATCACGATGCCATCCTTGAGATGCGAGTACGTATCGCCGTCGATCGCCAGCAGCGCGCCGACGTTCGAAGCGATCTTCTCGACCTCCTTCGTGTACCGTTTCGAGAAATCGTTGTTCGCCGCCGCCGTCCGGATCAGGGTCACGTCCTGCACATAGATGTCCGCGACATACCAGGTCGTCGTTTCCTTTTTTTTGTTGGTCTCCGAATACGTCTCGATCCGGATGCCGAGCGACTTGCTGCGGTAGCTTCGCTCCTCCTGCACCGTCGTGTCGGAGAACATCTCCGCAAACCGTCCGCCCAGAAGCCCCGAGGGCGTGGGCGAAGGCGTCGGCGTGGGTTCCGGCGTCGGCGTAGGCTCGGGCGTGGGTTCCGGCGCCGGCGTGGGCTCGGGCGTCGGGGTCGGTTCCGGCGTCGGGGTCGGTTCCGGCGTCGGCGTTGCAGCGATCGAAACGATCTCTTCCGCAACCGCAGGCACAGTCGCCGCCGGCGTACCGTTCTCCGAAACGGAATTCGGTTTTTCGCCGGCGGGATCGCATGCGCAAAGCAGCATGCACAGGATCAGAATGCAGATAATCCGTCTTTTCATACTCAATCTTCCGCAATCGACGGGCTGTACACGATCCCCGTCACCACACCGTCCACGATCGTAACGGACAGCGTCGCAGAACCGTCGACCAGGTTCCAGTCCGCTTCTTGCAGCGCGGGAAACGCCTCTGCGGCGTCCTCCTCGGACATGCCGATATAGAGTCCCTGCGGTGTCTTGACCGTATCGTCCGCGACCGCGATCGCCGTGATGCGGCTCACGCCGTCGATCTCGTTCGTCATGATCTGGAACCCGGAATAGTAATAGTAGACGTCCGCGGCGTCGAACGCGCAGGTCTCCCCCGTGAAGGTGCTGCGATAGGCGGGCAGCGCCGAAAGCACCGCTTCCGCCTCGTCATAGATGCCGAAGCGCACGCCGTTCGCCTCAAAGTACAGCTCGCCGTACTCGCCGCCGCGCACCGCGTTCGGATCCACGAACACCGCGTTCGGATCGTCCTGAAGCGCCCCCTGCCCGCCGCAGCCGATCGCCGCAAGCATCAGAATGGCAAGCGCAAGAATCGCCGTTCGTTTCATATCAGTTTCCCTCCGATTGTAACCGTTGTTTTTCCCGTTCGCAGCGTTCGGCAAGCCGCGCGTAGTCCGCGTCGTAAACCGCCTCGCCGCGGTGGTCCTTAAGGCCGTATTCCTTCTGCAGCACCGCGCCGAACCAGCGCGACAGCTTTTCCGCGCCGTCCGCATTCAGGTGCTGTCCCTGATCGTACGTGTCGGTCTGCATATCGATGCCGATCGCGTCGTTTTCCGCTATCATATTATCATACCGCAATCCGCGCGATTTTGCAAACGCTTCGATCTCGGCGTCCCATTCCGGATGCCACGCAGGCCAGATCGACGGCGATTTGATCAGCACGAGCGAAACGCCCTTCTCCTCGCACAGGTCCGCCATCTTTGAAAGCCATTCCATGCTGCTTTCCGGCAGCTTCGGATCGTACCGCTCCTGCGGCGTTTCCGTCGCCGGGTTCACGCCCATGTGCGGCACATAGCCCTTGAACGAGACCGGCTCGCCGTCCGATAACCAGTACGCAACATCCTCTTTCGTCAGCTTGTCAAAGCGGTCGTGATACCGGAGAAGCGGGAACACGTAGCTCATGAAATCCTCGCCCTCGGTCATGCTCGCCCGGATCGCTCCGATCTTTGCGGCGCCCCAGCGCATGCCGTCCAGATTCAGGCGGTTATACGCCTCCGACTGCGGCTCGCCGTATTTCAGCGCAAGCACGTTGTAGACGACGACCTTCGGCGTTTCGGTCTTCAGCGCGTCCTCCAAAAGGTAGTACGAATGCCACACAAGCTGCTGCGCGCCGCCGCGGATAAAGGACGTGATCCCGTATTCGCTGTACAGCGTGACCGGCGAGAAGTGCTCGAACACCTCACAGTCGCCGACGAACAGGACGTCGTGATCCGTCGTCTCGCGATAATACTCCCCCGTCAGATGCCCCTCGGTCAGCGTGTCGTGATATTTGGGCGCGACGAGGCGCGAAGCCGCGTAAAGCGCTCCGAAGAACACGATGCAGGCGAGCAGCACGCCGCCGACGGTCAAAAGCTTTCGTTTCATATCTCAGAACCGGTTGTAGATGAACTGCGAGGCGTCGAAGCCGAAGCCGTAACGCCCGAAGAGCAGGATCGTGCCGATCAGCACGAGCAGCACGCAGACGGAAAATACCGTTCCGCGTTTTAAAATGCGCGGACGGATCGCACCCTTCCGCTGCACCATGGAAAGCATAAACATCGCGAGCACGCCGAACGCCGCGATCGCCCAGTCGGCAAGGCGCAGTCCGAGCGAGTGTATGCCGCCGCCGAAGACCGCGTCCCAGTTCCATGTCGTGAACATGGAGAAGAAAGACGAGAACGCCTCCCGCACCGTTCCGTAGCAGTCGAGGATGCGCAGCGACGACAGAAGCAGCACTGTGCGGATCACCATGAACCCGCGGTAGAACGCGCTTTCCGTGAGCTTCGGGAACCTTACGCGAAACCGCGCGTACAGCGGCTTCAGCTCCTCGGAAAGCAGGATCACGACGCCGTTCAGGATTCCCCACACGAGGAACGTCAAGTTGCTGCCGTGCCACGCGCCGGTCAGCGCCCAGACAAGGATCGTTGCAAGATACACCGGCACCCGCCGCGAAACGCCCGCGCCGAGCTTTCGCGTCGCCTTGGAAAGATCGCGCATCGGTTTTGAAACCGACAGCGGATAGTAGACGTACCGCTTGAACCATTCGCCGAGCGTGATGTGCCAGCGGCGCCAGTATTCGGCGATGCTCTTGGAGAAGTACGGACGGAAGAAGTTTTCCTCGACCGTGACGCCCAGCATCTCGCCGACGCCGATCGTGATGTCGATGCCGCCGGTGAAGTCCGCGTACAGGCATGCGGCGTACAGCAGCATCTCGACGAAGATGAACCCGCCGCGGTACACGTCCGGCTTTGCGCAGAGCGTTTTCACCGCAATGAGCAGCCGGTCGGCGACGATCAGCTTTTTCCAGTAGCCCCACGCGATGCGCAGGGATGCGGACAGAAACCGCTTTCCGTCGAACGAATGCGGCGCCGAAAGCGCTTTGCCGACCGTCTCAAACCGGGTGATCGGACCCTGCACCAGAAGCGGGAAGAACGAGGTGAACAGCGCGAGCCGGAACGGATTCTTTTCCGCCGGGATCGACTCGCGGTACACGTCGAGCAGGTAGCCCACCGTGGAGAACGTGTAGAACGAGATCCCCATCGTGAGCGCAAGATCCTGTCCGAACGCCCGTGTGCCGAAGAGCCCCGCGGAGATCCTTCCGATCGCCGCCCCGTATTTCAGCACAAACAGGATGCCGATGTTCACGGCGAGCGCCGCGATCAGCACGAGCCGCCTGCGCCGTTCAAACGAGAGCCGTTTCCGTTTGCGCTCCTCCTTCGTATGCGTCGCCTTCATGGCGGCAAGCGTTTCCTTCTGCCGGGCAAACGACGCATCGAAAGCCCGCGTCGCGCCGTACACCGTCGCAACCGTCACGACCATAAAGACCGCGCCCAAAAGACCCGCGGCGCAGACAAAGACTGCGTTCGCGATCAGCAGCACGATCCATTGGATCCGTTTCGGCACGAGGAAGTACACGGGCACGAGTACCGCCAGAAACAGAAGAAACGCCCACGAAGGAAACAGCATCAGTCGTCCTGCTCCGCGATTCTTGTGATCAGCGCGTACAGTGCTTCGGCGGAATTGAAGTGTTCGGGCACGATGTCCTTCGCCGGGATCACGACGTCGAATTCCTCCTCGATCCGCGTGATCAGCATGACGATGTCGAACGAGGCGAGGATCCCGCCGTCGACAAGGCGCGTCTCCGTTTCAAAATCCGTTTCGGGATGCAGCTCCCGTAAGATGTCCAGCAGTTGTTCCATCGTTCCTCCTATCGGAATAAAAGTGTTGTCGCCGCCTTGCGGTCGGTCTTGCCGTTCTCGGTGAGCGGCAGCGCATCCACGCACAGCGTCCGCTTCGGCAGCAGATATTCGGGGACCTTTGCGCGAAGTCCGTTCAGAAGCCCCGCCCGGTCCGCCGTTCCGGCATAGACCAGTCCCAGCACGCTGTGCGCACGGTCGAACACCGCGCATGCGGCGGTCACGCCGTCGACCGTCCTTGCCGCCGCCTCCAGCTCGCCGAGCTCGATGCGGTGACCCATATGCTTGATCTGATCGTCCTTTCGCCCGATGAACTCGAGCTCGCCGCTTTCGTTGATCCGTCCGAGATCGCCGGTGCGGTAGACCGTTTCGGGGTAGTCGGGATTCAGGGGGTTCTGCACGAACGCGTTTTTCGTGCGCTCCGGATCGCGGTAATATCCGTGACACACCGCCGTGCCGCGGATACAGATCTCGCCCTCGGAAGCGCGCGCGCCGTTTTCGTCGATCAGAAAGATCTCGGTGTTGTCGAACGCGTGTCCGATCGGAACGCGCTCGTCGTCCGCAAACGTGCGGTCGACTTCATAGAAGCACGACATGCCGGTGCACTCGGTCGGTCCGTACAGGTTCAGAAACCGCGCGGGAACGTTCGCCTGCCAGATCCTGAGCTGCTTCGGCGGCATGACCTCGCTGCCGAACGCGACGGTTTTCAGGTACTGCGGCTTTACCGCGTCGAAGGTGTGCAGTGCGGAGATCAGCGTCAGCGCGGGCACGACCCAGCACAGCGCCGTGATCCGATGCGCGTTCAGAAATTCCACGAGCGGCACCGGCGTCATGAACAGCCTTTTCGGCACGAGCACGACGCTTGAACCGCACTTCAGCGCGGACAGGATCTCCTTGAGGCAGGCGTCCACATACAGCGGCGCCTGCATGCCGAACACGTCGGTTTCGTCGGCGCGCAGCGCGTTTGTGATCTGCTCCGCATAGTCGAGCACGGCGCGGTGTACGCCCACGACGCCCTTCGGCGCGCCGGTGGATCCGCTTGTGAACACCAGATACGCGGGATCGGAATCGAGCGTTTTCCGCGCCGCCGCCTCCGTAAGCTTCGCGTCGGCGGGCTCCGAAAGCAGCGCGGAGGCGTCCCATGCTTCGCCCGTGAATCCGCACGCGGAAAGCAGCGTGTCGGCGGATTCGTCCCGGATCGCAAACCGCGGCTTCACGCGTTCGAGGATCGAACGGATGCGCGTCTCCCCCATCTCGGCGTCGACCGGCACATAGAAGCAGCCCGCCTTCCACACGCCGAAGAACGCCGCGATCATCGCAGCGCCGCGCCGCATAAATACCAGCACCGGCTCGCGGTCCGCGCCGCGTCTTAAGAGCGCGGATCCGATCGCCTCGGCGCGCGCGTAAACGTCGGCGAACGTCAGCGTTTCCCGCTCATCCGAAAACGCCGGCTTGTCCGGGCAGCTCTGCGCCCGCTGTTCCAGATACGAAAGGACCGTCTTCATCTCAGTTTCCTCCGTTGAACGGCTCGGTCGCGACCGGCGGATACAGCGACGCGTTGAATCCCCAGTACGTGCGGCTGACCTGCCGCGTCTGCGCCGTCGTCCACATGAAGCAGCGGTGTCTGGAAGCGCCGACGCTGCTCGGGTCGTAGTGATACCAGCCCGTGCCGATGTTGACCAGCATCCAGTAATGATGCGTGTTGACGCCGGAGCGCTGCACGCTCTGGATCTCGGCGTCCGTATACTCCAGCAGCAGCCGCGCCGCCGCGTACGAGGTGAAGCAGTCGCCCTTGCCCGTCGTCAGCCCGCGCACCGCCTCGCTGCGCCAGTCCTGCTTGTTGGACTGCGGCGTATAATGAATGTGCGTATGCACATAATCGAAGATCGCTTCGATCTGCTCGGCAAGCGTCATGTCGTCGGTCAGGATCTTTGCGATGACCTTGTCCGCAACCGCCTGCGCCTTGTCCTCCTTGACCTTTGCCTTGACAAACCGGAACGTGGCGGTCTTTTTGACCGTATTGCCCGCGCGGTCCGTCGCCGTATAGATGACCTTGTAGTTGCCTCTGCGCGAATCGTCGACCGCAGACGCATCGACGACGATCTCGACCGTTTCGTCGCAGTTGTCCACGGCATAAACCTCGGCAAGGTACGACACCGGCTCGCCGACGTAGCAGTAGCGGTTCTTCACGCCGTACAGTTTCGGCGGCTCCGTGTCTGGCGTCAGCGTCAGTGTGAAGCGCGCTTCGCTGCGGTTCCCGCACGCGTCGGTTGCTTCGACCGTGACCTCCTGCGATTCCTTTGTCCAGTCGGGCTCCTCCGAAAAGCCGATCTCCGCGCCCGTCACGTCCTCCGCCGAAGCGAACACATCCGCCGGAAGCGGCGTGTTCGTATACCCGTCCGTCTTGATGATCTCGATGACCGGCGGCGTCGTGTCCGTGACCTCGATCACGGCAAGATTCTCCCGCCCGCCGACGGTCACGGGAACCAGATGCGAGCCCGGAACGTCCGGCACAAACGGCGCATTGAACGCGGCGTCCGCAGCATCCCCGCCGAACAGCTCGGCGATCTCCAGCGGCGTTTCGCGCGCTTCGATCTGCACGGGTACGATGTCCGTAAACAGTACGGTCGACACAACGGTCGTTTCGTTGCCGCCGCGGTCCTTCAGCAGAACCGTAACCTCCTGCGGCATGCGCTCCTCCGGATCCGGCGCCGTTACGAACGTCGCCTGCACCGCGGTCTCGTCGACAAGCTCGGTCACAAGCGTTTCGGGCAGGATCGTTTCATCCGGCAGCGCGACGCGCGTCGTGCCGTTCGCCGTCGGCGGAACCGTGTCCCGCACGATCAGCGTGCTTTCCGTTTCGACGCCGTCCGCCGTGATGCGGATCGGATATTCGCCCGGCTCGCGCAGCATCGCGTCCGTGATCTCCGTCATCTCCACGGTTTCGTACTCGCCGATCAGAAACGCCTTTTGGCCCGGCGCGGGTTCGCCCGCCTCGCAGGTCACCGCGTCCACCGCGGCGCGCACATGCACCGGCACGGTCACGCGCGTTTTGTTGCCGCTTGCGTCCTCCAAAAGGATGACCGCTTCGTAATCGCCGATCGTGCCGAACTCCGGCGCGGTCTCAAACGTGATCTTCACGATGCTCCGATCCCTGAGATCCCGGATCAGCTTGTCCGGCGTCAGCGTCCGGTTCGCGGGCACGGTCGTTTCCGCGGCGTTTGCCGTCGGCGCCGTCGTGTCCTTTACGCGCAAAAGCACCGGCGCATTTATCTTTCCCGTCAGAACGGTCAGGCGGTAATTGCCCGCCTTTCTGTATTGCAGTTCCGGCTCGGTACGGTACAGCGCGTCCTCGGCGTCCGTGCGCACAAACGCGCTCGCCTCCGGCGTATCCTCGCCCAGCTCGATCGTAATGACCGGACGCACCTTTCCGTATACGGCGCAGAGCAGCACGATCAGCGCAGAGAGCACCAAAGCAAACAGAGGTATCCCGTATTTCAGCACGGTATACCAGAGCGCATGCTCGCGCAGCTGCCGTTCCGCTTCCGTTCTCTCCCGCTTCATACCCGCATTTCCTCAGAAAAAACCCGATTGTAGCCGTTCAAAATCCTTTGATACAGCGATTCGTCCCTGCCGCCGACCGCGATCCCGTCGACCGAAACCGCGCGGCACACGCCAAGCGTGCTCGAAGTGATCAGCACCTCGTCCGCGGTGAACAGCGCTTCCTTCGAAAACGCGCGTTCCGATACCGGGACCGAAAGCTTTGCGCACACGCCGAGCACAATCTCGCGCGTTACGCCCGGCAGGATGTACCGGTCTGCCGGATGCGTCCGGAAAACGCCGTCCTTCAGGATATGAACGTTCGTATGCGACCCCTCGGTCACGGATCCGTCCCGCACAAAGATCGCCTCGTCCGCGCCGCACGCCTTCGCGCGCTCGTTTGCGAGCACGTTCGGGATCAGGTTCAGCGTCTTCACATGGCACATCGCATAGCGCACATCCTCCGCCGTGATCAGCTTCATCGTGCGTTCCGGCGGCAGCGGTCTTTTCGGCGTCACAGTGATCAGCAGGTTCGGCTTCACGTCCCCCTCCGGGAACGCATGCGTCCGCGGCGCCGTTGCGCGCGAAGCCTGCCAGTACAGTACGGAACACGGCTCGTTTGCCGCCGCCAGACAATCCATAAGCGCGCGGACGATCGCCTCCCGCTCCGCAGGAAGCGGGATGGAGAGCGCATGAAGACTCCGCTCGAACCGGTTCAGATGCGCCTCGAGCGCAAACGCGCGCGTACCGATCGCAAGGCATGCCTCATAGCAGCCGTCGCCGAAATACACGGCGCGGTCGTTCATCGGAACCGTCATGCGTTCCAGCGGTCCCGTCGTTCCGTTGTACCATCCGATCGCAGGCATACAGCCTTGCCCTCCCCCGTTGTCCATAACCGTACAGAATATCATACCTCTTTTTTCCGCACGGTTCAATAGTTTAGATGTAAAATTCTCCCGTTTTCGCACGATTGCCGATTTTCCGGAAGGCTTGCAAAACGACGGCGCTGCCGTTATAATATATACATTATATACATTACATCGTCGGGCGTTCCGGCGGGAAAGGGGTGCGGGATGAAACAGCGGGGTCTGTCCGCCGCGCAGATCGTTCCGATCGGGTTTCTGGCTCTGATCCTGATCGGCACGGGGCTTCTGTCCCTTCCGTTTGCATCGGCAAGCGGGAAAAGCGCGCCGTTCCTCACCGCCCTGTTCACCTCGACGACCTCGGTCTGCGTGACCGGTCTCGTCGTCGTCGATACGTTTTCCTTCTGGTCGCCGTTCGGCAAGGCGGTGATCCTTGTGCTCATCCAGGCGGGCGGTCTCGGCATCGTCGCCGTCTCCTCCTCCCTGTTCCTTCTGCTGCGCAGATCGTTCACGATCCGCAACCGCACGATCCTGCGCGATTCGTTCGATCTGGATTCCCTGCAGGACGTGCTGCGGTTCCTGCGCAAGGTGATCCTCGGCGTCTTTGTGATCGAGGGCATCGGCGCGATCCTCTACGCGATCGCGTTCATTCCGCAGTTCGGCATACTCCGCGGGCTTTGGTACGCGGTGTTTCATTCGGTCTCGGCGTTCTGCAACGCCGGTCTGGACCTGCTCGGGCCGGACAGCCTGATCCCGTATCGGAACGATCCCTATGTGCTGACCGTGACGATGCTGCTGATCGTCGTCGGCGGTCTCGGCTATATCGTCTGGTTCGATTCCTTCACGACCGCAAGGGAAGCTATCAGGCGCAGGTTCGGCGTCCACTGGTTTTTCCGGCATCTCGGCGAGCACACCAAGCTCGTGCTGCTTGCGACCCTGTTCCTGATCGTTTCCGGCACGGTCATAACGCTGCTTCTGGAGCGGCAGAATCCGCTGACGCTGGGCGCGCTGTCGCCGGGCGGAAAGCTTCTGAACGCAACGTTCCAGTCCGTCACATACCGCACCGCGGGCTTTGCCTCGATGCCGCAGTCCGCCCTGACCGACGGCTCCGTGCTGTTCGGCAGCGCCATGATGTTCATCGGCGGTTCGCCGATGGGCACGGCAGGCGGCGTCAAGACCGCCACGCTTGCGGTCCTGCTCCTGAACGCGTTCTCCTATGTGCGCGGCCGCGCGGACACCGTGGTGTTCCGCCGCAGCATTCCCGAGGAGCTTGTCAAGAAGGCGGCGGCGATCCTGTTTTTCAGCCTTTCGCTGTCCCTGCTTTCGACCGTTCTGCTCGTCGCCGCAGATCGCATACCGCTTACGGACGCGCTCTATGAGGTGTTCAGCGCAACCGGCACGGTCGGTCTGTCCCGCGGGCTGACGCCGCATCTGTCCGTCTTCGGACGGATCCTGATCATTCTCTGCATGTATCTCGGAAGGATCGGCCCGATCTCGCTCGCGCTGTTCTTCCATACCGACCTGTCCGGCGGAAAGAACATCCGCTTCGCACAGGGACGCTATTACGTCGGCTGATAAGGAGGCTACTATGAAAAATTCGATTGCAGTTTTGGGCATGGGACGGTTCGGACAGTTTCTGACCGCCGCGCTTTCCAGGGACGGCGCGGACGTGCTGATCGCCGATAACGACGAGGAGACCATCCGCAAGTACGCGAATCTCGTGAGCTGCGCGGTCAAGGCGGATCTCAACGATCCGGAGGTCATCCGCGGGCTCGGTCTGTCCGGCGTGGACACGGTTGTCGTTGCAATGGGCAGCAGTCTGGACGCGAGCATCATGTGCGTCATGGTGGCAAAGGAGCTCGGCGTGCCGCGCGTCATCGCAAAGGCGGCATCGCTGCGCATGGGCGAGATCCTGCGGCGCGTCGGCGCGGACGAGATCATCTACCCCGAAAAGGAGAGCGCGGAGCTGACCGCGCGCAGGCTGATGTCCTCCGACTTTCTGGACTTTTTCAATCTCGGCTCGGAGCTTTCCGTGTTCAGCATGAAGCCGAAAAAGGACTGGATCGGCAAATCCCTGCGCGAGCTGCGTCTGCGCGACCGCTATCAGCTCAACGTCATCGCGATCCGCGAAAACGGACGCACCAGCGCAACGATGGATCCGGATCAGCCGATCGCCGCGCATTCGGAGATCTTCGCCGTCGCAAAGCAGGACGACATGGACCGCATCCTGCACTGAACGGAATACAGCAAAAAAACAAGAGGCGAAGCAGGTGTGGCTTCGCCCCTTTGTGTTTGTTCGTGCGTCAGTCTGCGTATTGGAAATCATATGCCGCAGACGCGTAGCCCAGGATCGCCGACGCCGCGTTGCGCACAGACGTCGTTTCGTAGGCATTGAACAGCAGCTTCACATAGGACAGCGCGGACGTCGTGATCGTCGCGGTGCCGTTCTCCGTCGTGATCGTGATCGTATAGGTCTTCGAAAGCTCATGCGCCGCAAGGTCCGGGATCTCGACGATATACCGACTTCCGGACTTGCTCACCTTTACTTCCTTGCCCTGATCCGCCGACGCCGCAAACGTGCCGGTATAGCCGCTCGTCGGCGTGATCAGCAGACGGATCGCCGTCGCGCTGTCCAGTACGGTCGCAAACGACAGACCTTTGATATCCGCGCCGTCGTTCACGCATGTGAATGCACCGTGATACGCCAGCCCTGCCGCCGTATTGTCGTAATCATACGCGGTGGTGTAGCACTTATCCATCTCGTAATAATCGCCGTCCTCGCCGAGCGTCCAGCCCTTTGCGTCGGCAAGGTACGCCTGTACATAATGACCGTAGTCCGCCGTCGATTCGATCAGCTTCTGCACGGGCTCAGAGAACGAGTCCTTTTTCTCATCATACGCGAAGAAGTAATCCTTGATCGCGTAGGTCTTTTCGATCGTCTTTTCTTCCTCGCCCTCCGTCCAATGGAACACCGCCGTGATCGGCTCCGCCATCTGGACCGCGTTCACGTAGCAGACGAAGCCGTGAGTTCCGCTCGCCTTTGCGCGCGAAGGCTCATAGTCCGCGCGCTCCGTGCAGGTGCCGTGCGGGATCGTGAACGTCATCCAGCTTTCCGTCCAGTCGACGCCCTCGATATCCGGCAGATCCATATTGAAGCTCAGGCCGATCTGCCCGGACAGGATCAGCGACTGCGTTGCAAACGTCGGCGCCTTCTTTTCGATCCAGATGTGACCGCCGAACGCGGACCATGCATTGTCATACGTCGGTTTGAAGTAGATCGTCACGCTGCCCGCGTGCGCTGCGTCGACGGTGTAGTTGTCGCCCGGATCGGGGAACCACTGCGCGATCGCGCCGTCCGCAACGCGTACGACCTTGATCTCGTCGCCCTCCGCAAGCGTCGTTTCGAGCATGTACTCGTTTGCATTCGCCGGGTTCACCGTGAACTTCTGCGTCGTATCGATATCGTCCGCCGTCCAGCCGTTCTGTCCGATCAGGTAGTAGCCGTTTGAGAGAGCTTCCTTTACTGTCAAGGGGATCTCCGAGAAGGCGCTTGCAAGGTCTGTGACCTTGTCGCTTTTCAACTGCTCGTTGAACACATACAGCGTATAACTGCCCGCCTCAAGCCCGGCGGGAACCGAAATGCTCGCCGTGCCGCTTGCGTCGGTCGGCGATACGAGCTTTCCGTAATACAGCGCTGTTCCGTCCTTGCACAACAGGACGGAAACCATTTCTTCGGTTCCTGTCTTTGCGTTATTGTAGGTAATCGGAACCGTCCAATCCGTATATCCCGTATTCTGCGTCAGCACGGCTCCTTCGGCGGATTGCGCAGCAAAGGATCTGGAGCTGTCTCGGATCGTCAGCTTCCAGTCCGTATTGGCGCTATTTTGGATTTTTTGGAGTCCGCCGCCTTCGGCGGCGGTAGATTTGCCGCCTACGGCGGCAGATGTGAAGAGGACAGAGGACAGATTCAGGTTAAAAGCGGGACGTGCGCCGAACATGCAGCCTACTTCGAGATCGAACAGAGCACCGTCATCGTTAACGAACCCGGCGTTATCATTGGAGCCGGCGTGCGGCGAGCGCAGCCACCAAGCGGAGGGTTCCTCATAGTAGTCGTCCAACGCGATGCGGTCTTCATCGTTTTCAAAGAGGTCGTTCGCTTCCCTTGCAGACAGGAAGAAGAAATACTCGTTCTCTAAAGAAGCCGGACCGAAATAATCGAATCCTTCGGTTTCTTCGATCGTCGTAGGCAGGATCGCGGCTTTTTCGTCAGGGAAATCATCATAACTGTCCCAGTATTCATAAAACTCCGTACACCAGCGCTGCGCGGCGCTGCCCTGCCAGGCATTGCCGTCGCTGTAGTTTTCATTGAACTGCATCATACCCAATGTATGGTTCGCGATCAGGAACGCCTTTCCGTTTTCATCATCCCGATCGAGTACGCGCCAGTTGGTTCTCAGAGGGATAAATCTTCCCTCATTATTGCTCCATTCGCTGCCGAACCAAACCGTATTGCCCGGCGCGATCCGCTCCGAGCCGAGCGTAATTTTCGCGGGGGTGCGCAGCACCAGACGCAGCGTGCTCTCCTTTTGAATACCGTAATCCGCGAGGGTATGCCCGTCCTCCAGCTCCCTGCCTTCAAAAAACAAGCGCTGCAGGTTCGGCTCAACGCCGGTCTTGTCCTGAATCTTTGCCTTGACAGCGTCGATGGAGTCGGACGGTTCGACCACCAATGTGATCGTTGACCCCGGTTGATAGTCGCCGAGGTCCACGGTGACCTTGATAAATATCTGCATGGCGAACGCCGAGCCGACCGGCAGCAGCGCGGCCGTCATGATGCACGCAAGCAGAATTGCAAGAAGTGTCCGTTTCATAAAGCACCTCCGAAAATCAGAACGAAAAGAGCGCGCCCCGTCCGCAACGACAAGGTGCGCCGGTTGTATTGTAAGAACAGGCAGATTTGTTCTGTCTGTCCGTCTGTCTGATGATACGCCGATCGCTCATTCTGTCAAGTCCTTTACGCGAATCACGATCGCCCGTTTCAACAAAAATATATAATAGCAGAAAACCGTTCCGAAATCAAGAATTTCACGCACATTTTCAACACATATTTCCGCGCGTGATCGGATGCTGCCGCACGTCCGGACGCCCCCGTACAGTGCAAAGAGCTGCGGTTTTCAGGGATTTTCGGATAAAAAAGACCCGCCCGAAACGGACGGATCGAAGGGTCGTATATGCCGTTTTATTTGGAACGATGGCGGTAGGTCAGCGGGCTGAACAAAAGGATGATCGGGAACAGCTCCAACCTGCCCGCAAGCATTTCGAGCGAAAGCAGGACCTTGGATGCGCTGCTGTAAAAGCCGTAGTTCTCGGTCGGTCCGACCTTGCCGAGACCGGGACCGATGTTCGATAGGCATGCGAGCGTCGCCGTGAAGTTCGTTTCAAAATCCGGCTCGCCGAGCGACAGCAGAAACACGCCGAGCGCGAGACAGGCAATGTACAGCAAAAAGAACGCGAGAGTGGAGCGCAGCAGGTCCGATCCGACCGGCTTGCCCTCCATCCGCACGACCGTGATCGCGCGCGGATGCAGCAGTTTCCGCACCTCCTGCCGCGCCGCCTTGAACAGGATCACGACGCGGCTGATCTTCAGACCGCCGCCCGTCGAGCCCGCGCATGCGCCGAAGACCATCAGAAGCAGCAGCGTCATCTTGGAAAAGCCCGGCCATTGGTCGAAATTGACCGTTGCGTAGCCGGTCGTCGTGATGATCGACGAAACCTGAAAATAGGCGTCCCGCAGCGTCAGCCCGAAGCCTTCTATCGCCGAAAACGTATTGATCGTGATCAGCACAACGGCTGTCACAACGATTCCGCCGTAGACGTGCAGCTCCTCGGAACGGACGGCGTTCTTCCATCTGCCGATCAGAATCAGGTGATACAAGCTGAAATTGACGCCGAACAGCAGCATGAATGTGGACAGCACGACGTGGATATAGGTGCTGTCGTACGCCTTGATGCCTGCGTTTTTGACCGAAAATCCGCCGGTTCCCGCCGCGCCGAACGCGTGGCAGATCGACTCAAACAGCGGCATGCCGCCCGCCCACAGCAGAACGATGAGGATCAGCGTCAGAACGGAATAGACGGTGTAGAGGATCTTTGCGGTGTCGCGCATACGCGGCACAAGCTTTCCCTTGACGGGACCCGGAACCTCGGCGCGCATCAGGTGCATCGAGCGCTCCTCGCTCATCGGCATGACCGCAAGGACGAACACGAGCACGCCCATGCCGCCGACCCAATGCGAGAAGCTGCGCCAGAACAGGATGCAGTGCGGCAGCTGTTCGACCGTCTCGAGGATCGACGCGCCGGTCGTGGTGAAGCCGGACACGATTTCGAACAGGCAGTCCCAGAACGTATTGAATCCGCCGCAGAGCCACAGCGGCACCGCGCCGAACAAAGACATCAGCACCCATGCCGCCGCAACGACCAGAAAGCCTTCACGCGCGTAGATTGCCGTGTCCTTCGGCTTTTTGATCCCGAACAGCCCCAAAAGCGCCAATGCGCCGATTGCGGGCAGGAAGCACCACGTAATCGCTTCGCGATAGATGAGCCCGACCAGCACGGACGGGAGCATCAGCACCGCCTCGATCAGCATGATGCGGCTCAGCAGAAAGACGACCATCCGGCGGTTCATCTTGTTTCCTCCATGATATCGGAAAGATCGTTCAGCCGCCGCTGTTCGGTCACGACCAGCACGACGTCGCCCGCCTGAATGCTGTCCGCGCCGCCTGGGATGATCGCCTTGCCGTTTCGCACGAGGCAGGCGATCAGCAGATGCTTTTTCGTTTTCAGATCTTTCAGCGGAATGTTCAGAAGATTGCCGTTTTCGTCGCTCGCATTGAATTCCAGCACCTCGATCGAACCGTCGGCGATCTTATAGAGCCCGCGGATCCTGCCGTGGTCCGCGCTCGCTTCACGGGCGCGCACATAACGCAGGATCACGTTGGTCGCAACGCGCTTCGGGGAGATGACGGAATCGAGCGCCGTCTCCTTGACAAGGCTTTCCAGCCCGTCGTTGTTGACCTTGGCGATGACCTTGCCGACGTTGTGCCGCTTTGCGTACAGCGCGGAAAGCACATTGCCCTCGTCAAGCCCTGTCAGCGCGACGAACGCGTCCGCGCGCTCGATGCCTTCCTCCTGCATCAGATCGTGATCGGTGACGTCGCCGTTGATGACGACCGCGTCCGGCAGAAGCTCCGCGATATTGCGCGCGGAATCCTTGCTGCGCTCGATGATCTTGACCGAAAGATTGCTTCTCAAAAGCTCCTGCGCAAGGTAGTAGCTGATGCGCCCGCCGCCGCCGAGAATGACCGAACGGACCGGGTTTGCGATGACGTTCGCTTTGCGGAGCGCCTTTGCGACCTCACGCGGAGCGCCGGTCACGTACAGAACGTCGCCGCCCGAAAGCGTGAATCCGCCGGACGGGATCGTAAATACGCCGTTGCGTTCGACCGCGCAGATCAGCACCTTGACGCCGAGCTTCTGCGGCAGTTCATACAGCGGGATCCCGTTCAGCACGCTCTTTTCCGGCAGCCGGCAGGTAACCAGCTCCACGTGTCCGCGCGCGAACAGCTCGATGTGCGTCGCCGCCGGAAACCGCAGCACGCGCGCGATCTCCTCCGCCGCCTGCCGGTCCGGATTGACCGTCATCGAAAGCCCGAGATCCTCGGAGATGCGGTACATATTGTTCGCGTATTCAGGGTCGCGGACGCGCGCGATCGTATGCTTTGCGCCGATCTTATGCGCGATCAGGCACGACAGCAGATTGATCTCGTCGCTCGTCGTCACCGCAAGCAGCAGATCCGCGTCCTTCGCGCCGGCTTCCTCCAGCACGGAAAAGACCGCGCCGTTGCCGACGTAGCCGATGACGTCCTGCGTATTGCTGATCTGTTCGATGACCGATTCGCTTCGGTCGATGACGGTCACCCGATGCCCCTCCGCAACAAGCTGTACCGCAAGTGACGTTCCCATCTTGCCGCAGCCGACGATCATGATCTGCATAAGTCCCCTCCGCATCTCAATACAATAATATAATAGTATATCAGTTATCGGAACAAATTGCAAGTTTTTACCCGCATCCGCTTTCTTTCATCCGGTTTTTCCGCATTTGGGGCTTGTTCTTCCCGGAAAAGTATGCTATGATAAGTCGATTATCCGAGAAGGAGATTTCCATGAAAAAACTGATTGCATTCTTGCTGATTTCCGTTTTGCTGTTCACGGCAGCCGCATGCGCATGCGGTTCGCAGCAGCAGACCGTTACCCACAGAGGCGAGATCACGGTGTACTGCGACAACGCGCTCACCGCGGACTTGCTCATCTACTTCCAGGCGAACCAGGACTGCCTTGTGACCGCTGAGGTCCTGAACGCAGAGACCGACTATGAGGCGTTTTCGACCAAGACCGGCGCCGCCCTGCTCAAGGACGAGGCGATCGCGCAGAAGCTTCTGGACGCGGGCTGGACCGAAACGCAGGACTGGACCGAGGCGCAGAAGGAAAAGAACACGCAGATGTTCGGCTTCACCGTGCTCGTTTCCCCGAAGAACTCCGATACCGGCAGAAAGACCGCAAAGCTTTTGACGGACTGGCTCGTCGGCGACGGTTCCTTTGAACGGACGGTCACGACCGTTTCCGGCAGCTGCAGCTGCAGGCGCGAACAGACGACCGTCACCATCACAAGCGACGCGGGCGAACTGGTGAAGGACGCGCACTTTGCGAAGCTCGTCAATCCGTAACCATCCGAATACGCAAAAAGATCCCGGAACGCCCGGGATCTTTTCTTTTTTGATTAC
>JAZNHI010000090.1:0-2044 GCA_045576895.1 Clostridia bacterium
AAGCTGCGCATAGACAAACAGAGCCTCAAGGAGATCGTCAAGTACGGCGTGCCGACCGGCGTGCAGAACTCCGTGATCGGCTTTGCGAACGTGCTGGTGCAGACGAACATCAACAGCTTCGGCAAGGAAGCGATGGCGGCGTGCGGCGCGTATTCGCGGATCGAGGGCTTTGTGTTCCTGCCGATCATGAGCTTCTCGATGGCGCTGACGAGCTTCATCGGACAGAACCTCGGCGCGAAGGAATACGAGCGCGCCAAGCAGGGCGCGCGGTTCGGCATCCTGACGTCGCTTGCGATGGCGGAGATCGTCGGGATCGTGCTGTTCTTCTTCGGCGGGTTCTTCATTTCGAGCTTCGTCTCGAACGAGGACCCGGAGACGCTTCAAAAGATCATCGGGATCGGGTCCACGCAATGCCGCGTGGAGTCGCTGTTCTTCTTCCTGCTGGCGTTTTCGCACGCCGTCGCGGGGATCTGCCGCGGCGCGGGCAAGGCGATCGTGCCGATGTTCATCATGCTGCTGGTGTGGTGCGTGATCCGCATCATCTACATCACGGTTGCCATGTCGATCCGGCACGAGATCATTCTGCTCTTTGCGGCGTACCCGCTGACGTGGTTTATCAGCTCCGTGATCTATTTCATCTACTACAGGAAATCCAACTGGATCTACGGCTTCGGCGGGGAATAACGGAAAACAAAGAGGATCGCGCAAAACCCTTCGCGCGATCCTTTTTTTCATTTCATACGCCGTCACACCTTGCACACGTCGATCCACTCCGCGTCGGGGCAGGCGCGTTCGAGATCGGCGATCGACAGCCGCACGGCGCTGTGGTCGGTGCCCGCGGCGGGATAGACGGTATCGTGCAGTCTGAGGCTTTCGTCGAGATAGACCGTGACGCCCTCGTTCACGCCGAACGGGCAGACGCCGCCGACCGAGTGTCCGATCAGCGCTTCCACTTCGTCAAACGGGATCATCTTCGCTTTCTTCTGAAACCGCGCCTTGTACTTGGCGTTGTCGATGCGCGCCGTGCCCTCAGCAAGGATCAGCACGGGGCGGTCGCCCTGCAGAAACGAAAGCGTCTTGGCGATCATGCCGGGCTCGCAGCCCAAAGCTTCGGCTGCTTCGGCGACCGTGGCGCTGCTGTGTTCGGGGATGATGATGCGGTTCTCAAGACCTTTTTCTTTGAGATAAGCTGCTGCGCGTTCCAATGACATGATTTTGTTCCTCTGCCTGATGATATCTGACAGTATACCGCAGAATCCGCCGTTTGAAAAGCCCCGGAAAAAAGGTTTCGGAAAACGGCTTGCATTTTCAGCGGACCGCTGTTATACTTTGTCCGGTATCACAGAAAACAAAGGATTGAAAGCATGATTACGGGAGAAAAACGGAAAGCGTTTTACCGGAAAAAGGATCGGCTTGCGGCGGCGCAGGCGGCGATCGAAGCACAGCAGAATGCCGCGCCCTCGCCCGAAGCGGCGCAGGACGACGCGTTTTACGAGGAGCTTTTGGAATTCATCGTTTCGCTTGCGAACAAGCTGCAGGCGTGCGGCGCGGAGACGTACCGCGTGGAGGAGACGATCAACCGGATCGCGGAGGCGTACGGCGTCGAGCGCGTCGACGCGTTCGTGATCCCGAGCAGCATCATGGCAAGCATCGAAACGGACGGCGGGCAGATCCTGACGAAAATCCGCCGGTTGAAGAGCGGAGAGACGATGCTCGACGGCATCGAGCGGTTCACGGCGCTGAGCCGGAAGATCTGCGCCGAAAAGCCGGATATGCAGGAAGCGAGACGGCTTTTGCGGGAGACCGAAAAAAAGGTCTGCCGCTATCCGCTTCCGATCTATTATCTCGCGGCGTTTCTGATCGGCGCGGGCTTCGGCGTCTTCTTCGGCGGCGGCATCCTGGAAGCGCTTGCCGCGGGCATCTGCTGCACGGCGATCGGCGCGTCGCTGAAATTCATGGGCAGGCTGCACGCGAACGCGTTCTTCACGTCCTTCGTCTGCAGCTTCATTCTCGGGTTCCTCGCAAACGTGCTGACGGCGATCGG
>JAZNHI010000091.1:0-4617 GCA_045576895.1 Clostridia bacterium
CTACGAGCTCGGCTTCGAGGACGGCGTGCTGAAGTATGCCGAGCATTACGCGAACGACCAGTTCTTCTGGGTCGGAATCAACACCGGCTGGGTCGCGGACATGGTCTATGTGAACGCCGCGACGGGCAAGAAGTACATTCCGGAATACCGCGACTGGGACGGCGATCTGCATGTGAAGCCGCGTCCGGAAGGAAACTGATGGAAGCACGGACCGGCGGAATTTCCGACCGCCGGTCCGATTTACGGCTATTTTACAAGTTGAAGACAATTCTGTGACGTTTCAGACGCATTTGCCGTGTATCATGGCATCGGATGAAAGGATGGGCATTTTATGAAACGGATTCTTGTGGGTGCGGTTGTATGTCTGCTGCTGTTTGCGTGCGGAAAACCCGCCGCCGTGGAAACGGCGGGGGATGCGCGCGAAGCGGAAAAAACCGTGCCGTCGACGGACGAGCCCTTTGTTTCGGAGGATCCCGCTCTTGAACCGGAGCCGACCGAGGAGACGGTCGTCGTTGCCGAACCGGAGCAAACGGAGGAACCCGCGGAGCTTCCGCCGGTCCCGCCCGAAAAGCGGTTTCCGGGACATTTTTCGGAGACGCCGGTGCTGGACGCGGAGGGCATGCGCTACACAGGCAGCAAGGTCGATATCCGCATCCGGATCTGTCACGAGACCGACACCTACGCGAAGCGCATCACCTATTATGTGGCGGATATCTATGTCGCAGACGTGACGTCGATCCGCACGATCGCTGCACAGGGCGATTTCACCATGCGGTACGAACGCCGCGTGAAGGAGATCGCATCCGACGCCGGCGCGATTCTTGCGATCGACGGCGATACCTATACGCATGTCAGAAACAGCTTTGTGATCCGCAACGGCGTGCTGTACCGCGATACGCCGATTGAGAATACGGACATCTGCATTCTCTATCGCGACGGAACGATGGAAACGAAGAAGTGGGGCACGTTCACCGCGCAGGAGATCATCGACGCCGACCCGTGGCAGGTGTGGGGCTTCGGTCCCGCGCTGCTCGACGAGGAGGGACATGCGATCAGCATCGACCATCATCTTGCGGGACACAACCCGCGCGCGGCGATCGGCTACTTTGAGCCGGGACACTACTGCTTCGTGGTCGTCGACGGACAGCGCGGCGGGAAGGACAACGGCTCGGACGGGATCCGGCTCTCCGCGTTCAGTCAGCTGATGGCGGATCTGGGCTGCAAGGCGGCGTACAACCTCGACGGCGGTGACTCCGCGCAGATGTACTGGAACGGCGCGATCATCAACAAGAGCAACAACGAAAGCCGCGTCATCAGCGACATCATCTATATTCTGCCGGAACCATAAGTTTTTCTGTATTCCTCCTGTGGGAACGTGCTGCCCGTTTCTTGCTTTGCGGGCAGCGCGGATCCCCGAACCAAGCCCCCCTTTCGCGCGGCTCATCCTCTCCCCAAACCGGGCTGCGCGAAAAAACCGTCCCGCTTGTGCGGGACGGTTTTTGCTGTTTTGGGAAAAACGTCAGCCGAGCACGGCGCTCGTCTGTGCGCCGAGGGTCAGCGTCGTGCCGGAGAGCGATGCGTCCTCAAGCCCGATGAACGCGCGGATCTCCGTGAAATTGCCGAACTGCGACACGTCGATCGTCTTTGCCGAGTCGGTCGTGTTGTGAAGGACCAGAACGGTCTTGCCGTTGTAGGTCGAGGTGAAACCACCGACCTTGGTGCCCTCGACCGAAACCGCGTGATATTCGCCGCGCGCGATCGCCGGGTTCGCCTTGCGGATCATGATGAGCTTTTTATAGTAGGTATAGAGGCTCGATTCGTTCGTGATCTGCACGTTGACGCCGTCCTGGATCTGGCTGCTTGCCTGATACGTCGTGCCGGTCGGATCCTTGATGGTGTCGCCGTCGCCCCAGAGCATCGCGAGACGGCGGTTCGCGTCGGTGTTGGCGCTGCCGCGGGAGCCGCGCATGCCGATCTCCTCACCGTAGTAGATGAACGGGGAGCCCGGACCGAGGATGAGAAGGTTCGCCGCCATCTGCGCGTAGCCGCTTGCGGTGGGCAGGTAGCCTGCGGCGCGGTCCGTGTCGTGGTTTGCGATGAACGGAACGAACATCGCGTCCGGATTCGTGCCCTTGATCGAGGCAAGATAGCCGTCCACATACTTCGTCAGACCGTAGGCGCTGCCCTTCTTGGCGGCGGTTGCGATCAGACCCTCCGACTGCGAGACCGTAAAGTTGAAGCAGTTCGTTGCGGGGTAGTAGCGGTCGGTGATGCCGTCGCCGTCCCAGACCTCCGCGACCGTGTACATGGCGGGATAATCCTTGCGCAGCGTGTCGAGGTATTCCTTCCAGAACGCGACGCTCGAATCGTGATCGTTGAAGTACGCATACTTTGCCGCGTCAAAGCGGAACCCGTCGATCCCGCGGTCAAGATAGTACCGCGCGACCTTCAGCACCTCTTCGCGCACGGCGGGCGTGTCGAAGTTCAGCTCGGGCATGCCGCCGTCAAAGTTGCATTCGTAAAAGATATCCGTGCCGGAAAGCGCGGAGAACGTGCGTCCTGCCGGAGCGGACTCGCCCTTTCTGTAGTAGCAGTACCAATCGTAATACGGATTGGTCGGATCGTTGTCGCGGTGCGCGCGGGTGAAGAGCTTGAACCACTCGCTGATCCGGGAGGTATGGTTGATCGGCAGATCGAGGATCAGCTTGACGTCACGCGCATGGCACAGCGCGATCAGCTCGTCGAGGTCCTCCTGCGTGCCGAAGTCCTTGTCGATCTCGTAGTAATCCGCGACGTCATATTTATGATAGGAAGGCGAGGAGAAGATCGGCGTCAGCCAGATGCCCTCGATGCCGAGCGACTTGCCGGAATCCGGATCGCCGTCGTTCAGATAATCCATCCGGTTGATGATGCCGCGCAGATCGCCGATGCCGTCGCCGTTCGAGTCGGAGAACGAGCCGACAAAGATCTCGTAAAACACGCGCGCATTGTCCGACGCAGGCTCGGAACCCATAAGGAGCGGATCGGAGATCGCATACTCCTTCGACGCCTTTGCGCCGCCGTCCTTGTTTCCGGAGCAGCCGACCGAGAGGAGCAGAGCGAACGCCAGAAGCAGAACGCATACGGTTTTCAGGAAAGCTTTCATGAAACGACATCTCCTTTTTCCATGCTTGATATCACAAGTATAGTATATTTTTTTCATACATTTGTCAAGAATACGCTTTCTTTGCGAAACAAAACATGCTATACTGGACGCATGGAACGAATGGAATTGTATGATCTGAATGCGCTTCCGAAGAAGCGCGAGCGCCAGAAGAAGCTGAGGATCGTCATGCTGTGCATCGGCGGGCTCGGGCTTCTTATCTGTATCCTGTTCTGCGTGTTCGCCACGCGGAAAAACTACGGGGTCCTTCTTCCGCTGACGATCGGCACGTCGATGCTGACGGGGTGGATCGTGATCACGTTTCTGCACGGCTCGTTTGGCATCGCGCGGGCGGACGTGCGCCACTGCGAAATGATGCTCAGCGAGCCGCGTACCGTGCAGCGGGGAACGTTCGAAAAGACCGACGAAGTGCGCCGCATGCGAAACGGCATGCACGTGCGCAGGGTGCTGCTGTTCGAGGGGGAACGCGAGAGGCTCCTTTCGGTGAGCGAGCAGAAGGCATCGAAGCTGCCGGACCGGTTTACCGGCACGGCGGAGACGGTGTACGACTTTATCGTCTCATACGAGGTGAACGGTGATGATTAAGCGGATTCTCGGAAACTGGTATCGTTACGTGCTGTGGGCGCTGCTGTCCGCCGTCTTCTGGGGGTGGATCTTCACGCTGCTGTTTTCCGCAACGCCGAAACGGAAGGTCGTGCTGTATGCGGATCAGCCGGAGCTTGACCGGAACGCGCTTTCGATGGCGCTGGAGGAGGAACTTCCGAAGGGGATCCGGATCGTGGACACGGCGGCGTTCGACGATATGATGTTCAATCAGACGGCGGTCCTGGCGGGCGATCTGTACCTGATCTCCGAATCGAAGACGGAGGAGTACCTTGCTTCGTTCGCACCGATCGACCGCGCGGATTTTCCGGGCGCGACGTTCTATGAAGCGGACGGGGAGGCATACGGGATCCTGGTCTATGACGAGGAAACGGGATTGAACACGGGCGGGGAATACATCTTCTATATCCCGCACGAGCGCTGCTGGCTGTTCTTCAACAAGGACTCGCTGCACACCGGAGAGCTTGACGACGCCGCGATTACGATCGCACAGCATTTTCTGAAACTGCACTGACGGGAGGACGGACATGAAAAAGAGGTGGATCGCATTGCTGCTTGCCACAACGATGCTGCTGGGCTGCGCCGGAACGGGGATCAAGGTCGAGAACGCGATCCCGACCGGAAAGATCGGGGGCAGCTCCCTGTATGTAAAAAAGGTAGAGAATCTGCCGGACGATTTCATCATGGGCATGGATGCGTCCTCGGTCATCGCCGAGGAGCAGAGCGGCGTGAAGTATTTTAACTTCGCGGGCGAGGAGCAGGACGTCTTCAGAACGCTCGCGGAAAACGGGATCACGCATATCCGCGTGCGCGTGTGGAATCATCCGTACGATGCGGAAGGGCATGGATAC
>JAZNHI010000092.1:0-5763 GCA_045576895.1 Clostridia bacterium
GGCAGAGCATGTGCTTGCCGATATGGACGGGCGGATCCCGCTGATCCTGGACGGCGGTCCGTGCAGATACGGCGTCGAATCGACGGTCCTGTCGCTGGTCGGCGAGCCGACGATCCTGCGTCCCGGCGCGGTCACGCGGGAAATGCTCGAAGCGGTCATCGGTCCCGTGCGCCTTGCGCCCAGCATTCTGAATCCGCTCGGCGATCGCGAGGTCGCAGCGTCGCCCGGCATGAAGTACAAGCATTACGCGCCGGACGCCGAGGTGCATGTGGTGGAGGGAGATCCGAAGCCCGCGGCAAAGCGCATCCGTGCGCTGTACTACGCTTACGAAGCCGAAGGGAAGACCGTTGCGATCCTCGGCACGGAGCAGACGATGCAAAGCTACCGCAACCTGAACGCGTATTCTTTAGGCGATCGCGACGAGCCTGAAACGCTCTGTACGAACCTGTTTTCGCTGCTGCGGGACGTCGGCGCTCACTGCGACGTGATCCTTGCGGAAGGCGTCGACACGGCAAATACCGGGCTTGCCTTTATGAACCGGTTGCTTCGTGCGGCGGGTTTTTCGCGCGAGACGGTATAAACGGATTTGAAAAAGATGAAATTCGCATCTGTACAAACGGGTAGATTTTTGATATAATCATTTGGAATGATCGGGGGTAAGCACATCTATGAAACTGTCTATCGGATCCGACCACGGCGGCTACGCGTATAAAGAAGCCGTCAAAGAGCATCTTATTTCGCAGGGACATGAAGTGATCGACTGCGGCTGCTTCGGCACCGAAAGCGTCGATTATCCGGAATTCGGGATCGCGGCTGCGGAGCTTGTGCGCGACGGCAAGGCCGATCGCGGCATTGTCATCTGCACGACCGGCATCGGTATGTCCATTGCGGCGAACAAGGTCCGCGGGATTCGCTGCGCGCTTTGCGGCGATCTCAAGTCTGCGGAAATGACCAGAAGACACAACGATTCAAATGTTTTGGCAATGGGAGCGGGGATCATTCCGCTCTCTTTGGCATTGGAAATCACGGACGTATGGCTGTCGACCGAATTCGAGGGCGGCAGACATGCGAGAAGAATCGGAATCATTACCGCTTATGAGGCGGGGAAGGAGCAAGCATGAAAGTAACCGTTATCGACCATCCTCTTGTACAGCACAAACTGTCCAGACTGCGTGACAAGAACACGAGCAACAAGGAATTCCGCGAGCTCGTCAGCGAGCTTGCAATGCTGATGTGCTACGAGGTCACGCGTGATCTTCCGCTCGTCGACGCGGAGATCGAAACGCCCATTTGCAAGAGCACGTTCAAGGTGCTGGCAAACGAAAAGATCGCCATCGTCCCGATCCTCAGAGCGGGTCTCGGCATGGCGGACGGAATGATGAACATGATCCCGAACGCAAAGATGGGACACATCGGCATGTACCGCAATCCGGATACGCTGAAGCCGACCAGCTATTACTGCAAGCTTCCGTACGACATCGAGGAGCGCGACGCGATCCTGGTCGATCCGATGCTGGCGACCGGAAATTCCGCGATCGAGGGCATCCGCGTGCTGAAGGAAGGCGGAGCGAAGAGCATTCGCCTCGTCAACCTGCTTGCAGCGCCCGAGGGCATCGAAGCCATCCGCAAGGTTTACGACGACGTCGACATCTATGTTGCATGCATCGATGAAAAGCTGAACGAGCACGGATACATTGTTCCGGGTCTCGGCGACGCGGGCGACCGTCTGTTCGGCACCAAATAATCATTCGGATCGGAGAATCGTATGGCAAGTATCATGGAACGGATCGCTGAAGCGGAGACCCGTGCCGACGCGATCCTTGAAGAAGCCAACCGTACGGCGAGGGAATGCGTTGCAAACGCAAGAACCGAAGCGGACGAAGCGATCGCCGCAGCCGCCGAATCGGAGCGTGCGCACACCGCGGAAATGCTCAGATCGGCGCAGATCGACGGCGAAGCCATCGCGGCGGAGGTCACGCAGAAAGCCCTGTCCGAAACGGAAAAGCTGATCAGGGAAGCGGAAAGAAACGTCCCGGAAGCGGTTGCATATTTAATGGAAAGGATTGAAGCAACGGTATGATCGTATCGATGAAGCGCCTGTCATTGGTCGCGCTGAAATCGGATCGGGAGGACATCCTCAAAGCGCTGCAGAAAATCGGAACGGTCGAGATCATCAAGCTTGCCGACGGAGAGACGCAGAACGGGGAAGCGGATGCTTTGAATGCACGCATCCAAAGGCTTTCCGAATCGATCAGCGCCGTCAAGCCCTATGCGAAGAAGGCAGGCTTTTTGTCGCCGCAAAAGCGTGAAATGACGCTTTCCGGCATACGGGAATATGTGCCGAAGGCGGTCGAGACCACCGATGAGATCGAAACGCTTCTGCATACGCAGACCCGCCTCCTTTCGGAACGGGAGAAGGCGGTTTCCGTGCGCACTTCGCTTGAACCCTGGACGGCAATGACCGTGCCGATGGATTCCGTCAGGAATACGCCGCGCGTGCATTATTTCGTCGGACTCTGTGCAGCGAAGGATATTCAGTGCGTGCAGGAGCAGGACTATCTCGAAGCCGAGTTCCTGAATGCGAGCGCAACGGTACCGGCGATCCTCGCCTGCAGGGAGGACGACACGCGCGCCGTGCAGAATTTCCTGAAGACGATCGACTGGCAGGATTACGTCTTTCCGAAGATGCAGGGGACCCCGCTGGAAGCGATCGAATCGCTGGACCGCAGGATCGCCGAGATCGACGAAGAGTACGGGGAGACACAGACAAGGCTCGAAGCGCACGGCGAAACGATCGAAACGCTGCAGAATGCGCTCGACGCCGAAACGATCGACGCCGACCGCCTTGCGGCAAGCGAGGATCTGTCCTATACGGCGCATGCATTCGTATTGGAAGGCTGGGTTCGTGAGGACGAGGTCGAGAAGACGGAGCAGGCGATCAAAGGCGTGACCGATGCGTACAGCTTCGAGACGCGCGATCCGATCGAGGGCGAGGAGCCCCCATCCGTCGTCAGGAACAGCAGCTTCGTCAAGCCGTTCGAGGAGGTACAGACGCTGTACTCGCGTCCCGCCTATGGCACGATCGACGGCACGCCGTATATGACGCCGTTCTACATCCTGCTGTTCGGTCTGATGCTGTCCGACTCGGGCTACGGCATTCTGCTGATGCTCGGCTCGTGGCTGTACATCAAAAAGAAAAAGCCGACGGGCATGAGCGCGGGCATTTCGCGCGTGCTGTTCTGGGGCGGGCTTTCAACGATCGCATGGGGCGTGCTGACCGGATCGTTTTTCGGCATCACCAAAACATCGTCCATGGCGATCGAGCTCGACGGCGTCTTCGGTCAGATTTCGACGTTCTTCGAACGGCTCGGAATCTTCCCGGCATGGCTCGATCCGATGCAGAATTCGCTGGGAATGCTCGGTCTGTGCTTCGGACTCGGCGTTTTGCACATCGTCGCCGGATATCTCGTCGGCGCGTTCGACAAGTTCCGTCAGGGCGATTGGAAAGGCGCGATCTTCGATCAGATCTCGTGGGTGCTGATCACGCTCGGTCTGGTCATCGGCTTCCTGCCTTCGATCGCAAACATGGCGGGCATGTCGGTGCAGCTGCCGGGACTTGTGACCAAGATTGCACTCGGAGCGGCGGCGCTCGGCGCGCTGTTCGTGGTGCTGTTCAAGGGCCGCGCAAAGCGCAATCCGCTGAAACGACTGACAAGCGGTCTCGGAGGACTGTATGATGTCACGGGCGTGCTGTCCGACATTCTGTCCTATGCGCGTCTGTTTGCGCTCGGCATCGCCACGGGCGTCATCGGACAGGTCTTCAATATGCTCTGCAACATGCTGTCCGGCGCTTCGAGGCCGGTGATGAAGATCGTCGGCGGAATCGGCAGCATCGTCTTGCTCGTCCTGCTGCATACGTTCAACGTGGCGATCAACGCGCTCGGTGCGTTCGTCCACTGCGCAAGACTGCAGTATGTCGAGTTTTACGGCAAGTTCTACGAATCCGGCGGAAAGGAATTCCGACCGCTTTCATATAACACCAAACACGTTCAGGTAACCAAATAATGAAGAAAAAGGAGAAAGAAACAACATGAATTGGGGTGCAATTTGGGCGACCGCCGGTGCGGTCATTGCGGCATTATTGGCAGGTATCGGTTCCGCGATCGGCGTCGGTATCACGGGTCAGGCGTCTGCAGGCGTCGTTTCGGAGAATCCGGATCTTTCCGGTAAGTGCCTGCTTCTGCAGCTGCTTCCCGGTACGCAGGGCATTTACGGTCTTCTGATCGCCGTCGTCATTGCGATCAATTCCGGTCTGATGGGCGATGCGGCCAAGCTGGACGCACTTGCGGCGAACACGGCTCTCGGCGTACGCTTCCTTCTGGCGGGTCTTCCCATTGCGTTCGGCGGTCTGATCTCTGCGATCTATCAGGGCAGAGTTGCCGTTGCGGGCATCAACATGGTTGCAAAGAAACCCACCGAAAGCGGTAAGGGCATGGTCATGGCAATCATGGTCGAGACCTACGCGGTTCTGTCCCTGCTCATTTCCTTCCTGCTTGTCAACGGCATTAAGTTCTGAGAGCGAGGCACGGTATGGGAAACGAGAGTGCAGCAAACCTCATCGACAGGATCCTGGCGGACGCGAAGGAAGCGGCCGCGAAGGTGCTTGCCGACGCCGAGGCCTCTGCAAGCGGCATCCGTGAATCCCGGGACGCAGAGATCGCAAAGAAAGCCGAACAGGCGCAGAAGGTTCGTGAACAGCAGATCGGCGTGATTCTGAACGGCTGCCGTACGCGCGCCGAGCTGGACGGACGCAAGGAAACGCTGCGCGCGAAGCGTGTGCTTCTGGACAGCGTGTTTACCGAGGCGTATCACAGGATGCTTGCGCTGTCCAATGAAAAGCGCGAGGCGATGTTCCTTTCGATCCTGAAAAAAGAGGCGAAAGCGAACGATACCGTCGTTCCCGCAAAGGTGGATCGCGCCGTGATCCGCGCAACGATCGCAAGACTGCCGTTTTCCGTGAAGCTGTCCGACCGGGACGCGGATGCGGAAGCGGGCTTTCTCCTGCTCGGCGACGGCTATGAAAAGGACTGCTCGATGAAGGCGATCCTGAGAGAGCTTCGCGACGGGGAGGAAACGAACGTTGCGAAGATCCTGTTCGGGTAAGAGAGGAGAAGACTATGCCGCAACCGAGTTATGCATACGCATGTGCGAGGCTGTCCGCGCTGAATAAGCGGCTTTTGGAGCCGCAGACGATTCAGCGCATGCTGGACGGTTCCGCTTCGGATGCGATGCGCGCGCTTTCCGACGTTCGATACGGCAATCTTTCCGACGCGACGGAAGCGGATATCGAGCGCATGATCGAGCGAGAAATGACCGATGCGATGCAGGAGGTCAGGGAGCTTTCCCCGAATCCGGCAATCACCGATCTCTATCTGCTGCGTGCGGATGTGCAGAACCTCAAGGTGCTCTTGAAGGCACGGCTTCTGAATCAGAGCGAAACGGTGTTCACGCCGGGCGGACTGTTTGATCGCGAGACGCTTTCCGCAATGGTCAAGGACCGGCAGTACGACGCGCTCCCGGAGGAGATCCGCGACGCGATGAACACGCTGGAGAAACGGTTGGAGATCCGAGTCGAGCCACAGGCGATTTCGATCGCGCTCGATCGCGCTTATCTCGCGCACGCACTGAAGGCTTCCGCAAAGCATCCGGTCTTTTCGCAGTACTTCAAGGCGGAGGCGGATTTTGACAATGTGCTGACGTTTC
>JAZNHI010000093.1:0-3349 GCA_045576895.1 Clostridia bacterium
GATTTGGTTCAACTCCTTGGCCCACAGAACGACATGGCTACGATCCGCCTTTGTTTCCAAAGCCGCCGAGCACCTTCTGGCAGGACGCCGCCTGTTCGCGCGCGGAGCCGTCGCCCGGCTTGTTCGCAAACACGCATGAACCGAACTGGGTGTTTTTGAGCAGTTCGTCCGCATTGCCGACCGCGGAAAGCGCCTTCACGAGCTTTTCGGGCTTTTCGCCTGCACGGCGCGCCGCCTCGTCCTTTGCAACCGCCTTGCTGCGTCCGACGTATTCCGGCACTCTGCGCGAGAGCGCGAACTCAGAAAGACGGAGCGGATTGCTGCGATAGGAGGACGTTTCACCGGACGGGATCAGCTCGTCGGTCGTGGTGACCGGATCGCGGATGACCGCATCGAGCTCCACGAGCAGATTCTCGGTGAGCGGATACATCTTCGGCCAGTCGGTGATGTTGGGCCCGAGGATGAGCTCCTCTTCGGGATGCGCATGCGCAAAGCCGTCGTAGCAGCGCTTTGCATACACCGCGTCGTCAAACTCATACGGAATGCGTTCGGTCTCGTAGTCGACGTCGGTCGCGGCGGTGATGTAGCCGCCGTTCTTCGCAGTCGCCGCAATGGAGCGGGAATCCATCAGCGCAACGACGGAGATCTGTCCCTCGCCGGGCTTACTGCCTTCACGGTTCGGGAAGTTGCGCGTGGTGTGACGCAGCGACAGTCCGTTGTTCGCCGGAACGTCGCCCGCGCCGAAGCACGGTCCGCAGAACGACGGCTTGATGATCGCGCCTGCTTCGAGCAGCGCTTCGGTCTTGCCGTGTCTTGTGAGCGCAAGGCTCGTCGGAACGCTCGTCGGGTACACCGAGAAGGAGAAGTAACCGTTGCCGGTGCTGCCGTCCTTCAGAATGTCCGCCGCTTCGACGATGTTGTCGAACAGACCGCCGGAGCAGCCCGCGATGACGCCCTGATCCGCAAGGACGCCCTTTTCGCTGACCTTACTCTGCAAATCGAGATGCGCCTTCGGGAACTTCTTCTTAGCCTCCGCTTCAACCTTTGCAAGGATCTCCTTCGGATTCTCGAGGAACTCGTGGATCGTGTACGCATTGGACGGATGGAACGGCAGCGCGATCATGGATTCGACCTTGTCAAGCTCGATCGTGATGATCGCGTCGTAGTACGCACCCTCCGCCGGCTCGAGCTTTTCGTACGCGAACGGACGCTTGTGGATCTCGTAATACTTCTTGATCTCGTCGTCGGTCGCCCAGATCGAGGAGAGGCAGGTCGTTTCGGTCGTCATGACGTCGACGCCGCTGCGGAAATCGAACGGGAGGTTCTTAAGGCCCGGGCCGACAAACTCGAGGACCTTGTTCTTCACAAGACCGTCGGCGAACGTCGCCTTGACGAGTGCAAGCGCAACGTCGTGCGGGCCGACGCCCTTCTTCGGTGCGCCGGTGAGGTAGCACAGCACGACTTCCGGGGGCTTCACGTCGTAGGTGTTCTTGAGAAGCTGCTTGACAAGCTCCGGTCCGCCTTCGCCGACGCCCATCGTGCCGAGCGCGCCGTAACGGGTGTGGCTGTCCGAGCCGAGGATCATGTTGCCGCAGGTGGCAAGCTTTTCACGCGCGTAGGAATGGATGACGCTCTGGTTTGCCGGAACGTAGATGCCGCCGTACTTCTTTGCCGCGGAGAGACCGAAGACGTGGTCGTCCTCGTTGATCGTGCCGCCGACGGCGCAGAGGCTGTTGTGACAGTTGGTCATGGCGTACGGGATCGGGAATTCCTTCAAACCGCTTGCGCGTGCCGTCTGGATGATGCCGACGTACGTGATGTCGTGCGAGACCAGCGCATCAAACTTGATGTGCATGACGCCGCCTTCATCGGATACGCTGTGCGCTTCCATGATCTGATAGGCGATCGTCCCTTTGCGGCATTGCGCCTTGTCGATGCCTTCCGGTGCGGGAACGGGCGCGCCGTTCTTCCACTGCATGCCCTGTGCATGATACTGGATCATCGTTTCTTTTCCTCCCATTTGATATTTGAACTGTTTTTGCGGCGCGGACGCCCGCACCGCTTCATCTTTTATTATAAAAGCATACATGCATAATATCAAATATATTTTTGATATTTTTTCATAGACGTTCTCTATCATTATCGATTTCCGTCTTGCGCTTTTGCAGCGGATCTGCTATACTGTAAAAAGCGGAAAAACGTGTCGGATCGGCGGCAAAAACGCGGTCCTGATCCGTTTTTTACGCAGAATCCGGATAAAATGCGGCGGATCCGCGCCGCGTATGGGAGGTTCAGATGGACGTTTCGCTGTTCTATCCGCCGCTGCCGAAGCGGCTGCAGGCACGTTATAAAGATTTTCTATCCTCAGCGGACCTCAGGGACGAGGAAGACGCGGACGTCGTCGCTCTCGTGACGGACGACGATTTCAACGTCGTCGCCTGCGGCGCGCGTGCGGGGCACACCTTAAAGCAGTTTGCGGTCTCCCCCGATCTGGAGGGCGAAGGCGTCTTCGCGACGGTGCTTTCCGAGCTTCTGAACGAGGCGGCGCGCGCCGGGCAGAAGCGGCTGGTCATCTGCACGAAGCCGAAAAACCGCGTGATGTTCTCGTCGATGGGCTTCTACCCGATCGTGGAAACGAAGGACGCCGTGCTGATGGAGGACCGGAAAAACGGCTTTTCCGACTACCTTGCCTCCCTGCCGCGCTACGAGGGCGAATGCGGCGCGGTCGTCGTGAACGGCGATCCCTTCACGCGCGGGCACCTGCACCTCATTGAATATGCCGCCGCGCACTGCGACGCGCTGTATGTGTTCTCGGTCTCCGAGCCCGGCTCCATGTTTTCGCCGGACGAGCGGTTTGATATGCTCACGGCGGGCACGGCGCATCTGCAAAACTGCCACGTTGAGCACACGGACGAGTATCTTGTCTCGCGGGAGACCTTCCCCGCCTACTTCATCCGCGACGAGGAGCACGCCGACAAGGTCAAGGCGGATCTTGACGTCGAGCTGTTCCGCACGCGCATCGCGCCCGCGCTGCACATCAAAAGGCGCTTCGTCGGCGAGGAGCCGTTTTCGCCGACCACCTGCGCCTATAACCGGCGCATGCAGGAGCTTTTGCCCGAAAGCGGCATCGAGCTCATCGAGATCCCGCGGCTCGACGCGATCAGCGCAAGCCGCGTCCGCGCGCTGATCCGCGCGGGCAAGCCCGAACAGACGAAAGACCTCGTCCCCGAAACGACCTATGCAGCCATCCTCCGTTACGTTACAAGAAATGCTTGACGCGCGCGAACGCCGCGCAAGGGAACAATCCGCCATGCTCGCATCGGCGGACGATTCCTGCTGCCTTGTGTCG